>PXAI01000245.1 GCA_003567135.1 Balneolia bacterium
CCTTCAGCTGCGTTCTGGCCTGATCCAGATCATTTTCCGGAATGCGTTCATTTTTCAGTCGCGTAAACTCATTGAAGATGAGTTCTTTCACATGATCCACATAATTCTGATCGGTTCCGGTATACACGCCAAACATGCCGGTATCATAAAACGACTGATTGAACGACTGGATGGAATAGCAGTAGCCATATTTTTCGCGGATATTCTGGTGAAGACGGGAGCTCATGCCGCTTCCCAGAACAGTATTGGCCAGCAACAGTTTAAAACGGTCTTCGTGATCCGCACTGAGGGAACGGCGCCCGACAACGAAATGTGTCTGCTCGATCGGTTTTTTGATCTCTTTACGCTGTCTGGTGTAGCTGCTGAGCGGAAGCGATGCAAGCTCCTGCGTTTTCTCGCCGCCAACTTTAAAATAGTTTTCGGCCAGCTTCAGTACATCCTCATGAACCGCATTTCCGGCTACAGCAACGATGATGTTATCCGGCTGATACCGTTCATTCATAAACTGCCTGAGGTCGTCCTGCGTGAAGCTGTTCACGGTATTTTCATAACCAATGATCGGGCGGCCCAGGGGGTGCTTTGCAAAAATCATCCCCGTAAATTCTTCAAAAACGTAGTCGTCGGGACTATCCCGGTACATCTTCATTTCCTCTACTACAACTTTCTTCTCTTTCTCAATCTCTTTTTCCGGAAGGCTGGCGCTCAATACCATATCGCTGAGCACGTCCAGCGCTCTTTCCAGTTCCGTATCGAGGCATCTTGTATAGTAGCAGGTGTATTCGCTGCTTGTAAACGCGTTCAGGTAGCCACCGACGGACTCCATCGAAAATGCAATATCATAAGCAGAACGCTTTTGGGTTCCTTTGAAAAGCATGTGTTCCAGGAAATGGGTGATCCCGGCCTGTCGGTCTGTTTCGTGCCTGCTTCCTGTTTTTACCCAAATACCAACCGAAAGGCTTCGAACCGAATCAATATGTTCTGTAATTACTCTGAGGCCGCTGTCAAGTGTTGATTTATTAACCATGTATGAAATAGTTCTGACTTTTAGTTTATTCCGGATTATTCACGATATAATAAAAGCGCCACTGTCAATTACTCACAATGGCGCTTAAAAGTAGTAAGCTACCGGCCGGAGCCGGCAGCTTAAACGAATTATTCGTTATTGTCGAGCAGAGCTTTGCGTGAAAGGCGAAGCTTGCCGCCATTTTCAACGCGAATGAGCTTAACTTCAACTTTGTCGCCTTCCTGAAGGACATCTTCCACACGGTTGATGCGCTCGTGAGCGATTTCAGAGATGTGAAGCAGGCCGTCTTTGCCCGGCATAATTTCTACAAAGGCGCCGTACTCTTTTACAGCACGAACGGTTCCCATGTACACAGCGCCTTCTTCCGGCTTGCCGACGATACCCTTGATAATTGCAAGAGCCTTCTCAGCTTTTTCGCCGCTGTCTGCTGCGATGGTTACGATTCCTTTGTTCTTAACTTCTTCAACAATAATTTCAGTTCCGGTTTCCTTCTTAATAGACTGAATTACTTTACCACCAGGTCCGATAACCGCTCCGATCTGATCAGAATCAATCTCGATTTTGGTGAATGAAGGTGCGTACCGGGAAATAGTTTCACGCGGTACGGAAATGGTCTCAGCCATTTTGCCAAGAATGTGTTCCCGTCCTGTTTTAGCCTGGCTCAGCGCCTCGGCCATCAGATCGAAGGAAATTCCCTGAATTTTGATGTCCATCTGGCACGCGGTGATGCCGTCCATAGTTCCGGTTACCTTGAAGTCCATATCACCGAAGTGATCTTCTTCGCCGGAGATATCTGAAAGAACTACGTGGGTGCTATCACCAACGCAAAGTCCCATCGCAATACCTGCAACCGGCTTTTTCACAGGAACACCGGCATCCATCAGCGCCATTGAGCCGCCGCAAACGGAGGCCATGGAAGATGAACCGTTAGATTCCAGAATGTCTGATACCACGCGGATGGTGTACGGGAAATCGTCGTTTGAAGGCACCATTTTTTTGAGGGAGCGCTCAGCCAGGTTTCCGTGGCCGATTTCACGACGGCTTGTACCGCGCATCATTTTCACTTCACCGGTTGAAAACGGCGGGAAGTTGTAGTTGAGCATGAAGCTTTTTGATTCGGTATCGAAAAGCGTGTCGACTGACTGCTCATCGCGCTTGGTTCCGAGCGTTACGGTAACGAGCGCCTGCGTTTCACCACGGGTGAATATCGCTGAGCCGTGCGTACGCGGCAGGTATGATGCTTCTGTCCAGATATCACGGATTTTATCCGGCTGGCGTCCGTCGATACGGATTTTATCGTTGAGCATCATTGAGCGGATAGCATCCTGCTGAAGATCGTGGCAAACATCGCTGAGTTCAGATTCCTGCTCAGGAAATTCTTCTGCGAGTTTTTCGTTCACTTCATCATAAATGGCTTTTACGGCTTCGTTATAAGCCTGCTTGCCAAGCTGCGCTTTCGATGTGGTGAAGAAACGGTCGCCTACGATTTCCTTCACTTTTGCAGCGAGTTCTTCGTTGGTTTCAGGCACTTCGTATTCGCGAACTTCTTTACCGAACTCTTTTTTGAGCTCCAGCTGGAAGTTGCAGATTTTAACGATTGATTCGTGAGCTACGCGGATGGCATCAATCATTTCCTGCTCGGAAACTTCGTCCATCTCTCCTTCTACCATGGCAAC
>PXAI01000153.1 GCA_003567135.1 Balneolia bacterium
AACGTTCTGTTTGCAAGAGACGGGCAGAATCTCACAGTTTGACGCTCATTCGAAATTATCACCCGAAAGGGTTATTTTATTTAACCCGGATTATTCACCAAGAATTTTTTTCGGTGGCAAGGCGAAGGGGGTAAAGTGAGCGGAAGGGTACTGATGTACCCTGAGCACACTTTATCTCCTTCAACGCAGCCATCGGGAAAAAGTCGCCGTCTTTTGACACACCCGAATTTGAGGAACTACATGTTTGCTCAAAGTTCTAATAAATCAATTGACTATATCGTATATCTTATTACTTCGTGAATAATCCGGGTTAAGGATATTCGTTTGGTATCCTGAATTAACATTTTCCATCCAATTAACTCATCTGGTTTTGACTGGTTTTTTATTTGATTTCCGAAAAGTAATCCCCCTGTTTGTTTCTTTCCTTTTCATCTCCGGCTCCGTAATCGCGCAGGATCGGGCGCATCTAACCAAGGAGCTTACCGAAGAAGAAATGCAGCGAATGGATGAGATCGGTTTGTTCTTCACCGAAACACCGCCGCCAACAGGAGAATTTCGAAATATTGCCGAGTTTGAACGCAATGAAGGCGCGCTGGTCCGGTTTCCGTTCTGGGTGCCGGTTCCACTTCTCGCCGCGATTTCAGAACATGCGGATGTGTACGTAATTGTTGGCAATCAGTCGCAGCAAAACCAGGCAGCCAGCCAGATGTCGAACGGTGGAGTGGATATGGATCGTGTGGTTTTTATGCAGGAGCCGAGTAATTCGGTCTGGTCGCGCGATTATGGCCCGTTTTACATCGCCGATGAAAACCATCAGGTGAGCATCGTGGATTTTATCTACAATCGTCCCCGCCCGGCTGATGATGCCGTCCCGCTGGCGCTGGCAAATCAGCTGAACATTCCTCATTACGGCATGCCTGTAGTTCACACCGGCGGTAATTTTATGAGCGATGGCTGGGGCGCGGCGGCTTCCACAGATCTGATTTGGGAAGAAAATAACAACGATCAGGAGTTCGTGCTGGAAAATATGGAACAGTACCTGAACGTGACCAACTACCACGTAACCATCGATCCGCAAAATTCCGCTATTTCCCACATTGATACCTGGTCCAAGTTTCTGGATGTGGATAAGATTCTGATCGCGCGCGTTCCGGAAGGAAGCCTTTATTACGATCAGCACGAGCAGGTTGCCGAGTATTTCGAGAACGCCATCAGCAGCTGGGGCACGCCGTTTCAGGTCTACCGGGTTGATACGCCCGATCTGAACCCCGGCAATCCGAACGTCTATCGTCCGCACCCGTACACCAATTCGCTGATCATGAACGACCGCGTTTACGTTCCGCTGATGGGAACCGTTCACGACAGCGCCGCCATCGAAGCTTACGAAGAGGCGATGCCGGGCTACGAAATTCTCGGATTTGTGAATCCCGGAAGCACCGGCTGGAATTATCAGGATGCGCTGCACTGCCGCGTTAAGGAAATTCCGTACCGAAATATGATACACTTCCGCCACATCCCGATTGCGGGCGTTCAGGACTATCAGCCGGAATTTGAGCTGAACACAAAAATTATTCCCTACAGCGGCGAAGAACTTGATCACGAGCGCCTGTTCCTGATTTACAGCTTCGACGATGCTCCCTTCGATACGCTCCAGATTTTACAAACCGAGCCCGATCATTTCGGCACCACGCTTTCGGTTCCACCGGGCGTGCAGGAGGTTTCCTACTATTTCCACGCCGAAGAGGCGAACACCGACCGAAGCGACACCTGGCCGATTGCTATTCCCGACGGCGCGCGCACATTCACGATCGATTATTCCAACGTAGCCTCTGCCGAACGTACCTTTCAGGAAGGATGGAGTCTTGCCGGAATGCCGGTTAATCAGCCGATGCGCGGGTTTGCGGAAATTTTTAATCCGGGGGATGATGACCTTCTTCTCGGCTTCAGCAATGGTAATTTTGAACCCGCTGATGAACTTGAGCCGGGTAAAGGCTACTGGCTGAAGCTTGAGGAAGCGCGTGATGTTTTCTTTGCCGCTGAGCCCCAAAACGCATTTTCATACGCCCTTTCCGAAGGATGGAACCTGATCAGCGGCCCGGCCGGAGGATCATCCTCGGCGGGAGTCAGCGATCCGAACGGTATTCTGAGTTCATATTTCTGGTATGGATTTGAGCACGGCTACACCATTGCAGATGCGCCCGAAGCTGCCGCCGGATACTGGGTTCACGCATCCGAAGCCGGAGAGATTTCGATTTATCCGGATGGAAGTCAGGGCGACCCGTTTCCTGCCAATGAATTTGATTACACAAATTTCAGCCGCATTCAGCTTACCTCGGCAGGCATCACCTCTGAGCTGCTGATGGGCGCCGAAGTGCTTTCGGATATCATCCCCGAAAACTGGATGCTCCCGCCCGTGCCGCCCGAAGACATTTTCGACGCGCGCTTCACAGACGATAAAAAGCTGACTATTAACGAACTGGAATCGATACACCTTACCGGCGTAACCGATGAAACCGAGATCGCGTTTTTCGCACCAACAGGCTTCACGCAGCAGTTCAGCGTAACCTTCTGGTCCGGCGATACCGTAATTGACGAAGCCGAAGTAACCAGCGGAAACACGCTCACTGCCGATGCAAATGTTGACCGCATCGACGTAGAGCTTTCCGGCAGCGCAACCGGCACCGGCGATGATTCCGAAG
>PXAI01000131.1 GCA_003567135.1 Balneolia bacterium
ATGCCGCCTCTGTAGATAGCGTAGTAATATACTGGCCGTCGGGTTATCGTCAGGTTTTAGCAAATAGCCCGTCGATCAACCAATATCATACCATTTTAGAAGAAGATGCTAGTGTATTGCATGGTATTACCTTCCACGACAAAAACAATAATGGAGTCTGGGATGAAGGCGAGCCACTAATTGGTAATATCGGCATGAGACTTAAAGAAAGCGGACAGTCTTTAAATAGTAACGGCAACGGAGAATTTGCAACACGTCTAAATTCGGGCAGCTATACACTTGAGCCGGTTGGCCTTAAAAACTGGTTTGTAAACAATAATGCAACCTTTAATGTATCCTCAAGCGCTGACAGCGTTTTTGTCCCGGTACCATTGCGGGCACTTTCTAACGGATATGATCTGGGGGTGACTTTTTCCACAACGGCCTGGCGCCGGGGGTTCACAAACGATACGATGGTTCAAATCAGTAATACCGGAACGTCACCTGCACTAAACGGAGTCTTAACCTTAAATTACCCTGATGAAGGCTATGTGGTTGGTTCAGCTCGTTCATTTACATCCTCTGGAAAGTCTTTTAACTGGGCATTGCCTGAAATTAAGCCGGGTGAAGTTTATTCAATAGCTGTTACCGACAGTATTGGGTTAGATGCATATACCGGGCAGATACTGAATTTTTCAGCGGAGGTAACGGCCCCGGGCGAAGATCTGGATCTGAGCAACAACTACCACAGTGAAGAAATTGTAGTTGTAGGAGCAATTGATCCGAATGATATTATAGTAAGCCCTATGGGGGATGGTCCCGAAGGATTCATCGAAAAAGATCAGCTGCTTACATACACCATCCGGTTTGAGAATATGGGAACCTGGGAGGCAACCTATGTTTTCATAGATAACCAAATTTCTCAAAATCTGGATTTGAATTCATTCAATATGATTTCTACGAGCCATCCCGCGAGCTATGTCTTACACCCGGACGGGCTGCTGGAGATATCGTATTTGAATATTGGCCTGCCGGCGGCAGAAGTAGATTCAGTTGGTGCCCACGGATATTTCAAGTACAGCATTCGCCCGCATGCAGCCATACAGCCGGGTGACCGTATATTAAATACGGCAGAGATCGTATTCGATTTCGAAGCGCCGATCATCACCAATACTACGCAGCACACTATATTCAGAACCAGAGATCAGGTAGAGCCACCTATGGTTTACCCCAATCCGTTTAACCCTGTCACTCAAATTCAGTTTGATGTGTTACGCAGATCTAATGTAACCATTCAGGTTTTTGATATAACCGGCCGATTGGTTGAAACATTAATAAACGGAGAACAAGCCGCAGGAACGCATCAGGTTACATGGAATGCCAGTAGATATGCAAGTGGTATCTACCTGGTTAGAATGTCAACCGACGTGGGCGTTGCCACACGGAAAATAACGCTTATCAAATAGTGTAATCACATTTTAACCCGGATTGATCACTGTGGTTTTTTTGCCCGGAAATCGGAAGCGGGAATCAGCCAGATTTGCCTGCTTTTTATGGCGTAGTCTGTTGAATTAAAAAGGTTGGAAGTTACTTCGTAGCAACTTCCAACCTTTAAAATGTGAAGCGCTTTAGCCTTCGATTTAATATTCCCTCAAGTTTGGGTGCCCAAAAACGGCGACTTTTTCCCGATGGCTGCGTTAAATCCGAAAAAGCGTGCTCAGAGTACAAGAGTAAGCTTCCGCTCACTTTTCGCCTTGCCGGCGAAAAAAGTCCTGGTGAATAAACCGGGGTAATCAAATTCTGCGGAATACATTTTCTTTTTCAGTACCATCAATCAGCTCCTGTGAAAACTACCGAAAACTCCTTATATCCCCAACAAGACTATTTATATTCTGCATAGATTGCGTTTAAAATCTGAAGTATTTTAATTTGTCTCAACCTCAGCAACTTGTACTTTGTTAAAAAATAATCCCAAACATATATAACTACTCCGGCTATCAGAGGAGTATCATGGTTTAGAGGTGATAATCATAGAATCAGGCTTTTCCATTCGAAATACATGTACGACTACACCCTTATAGATCCGATCCTGCTAAAACTAAAAAAAACGACGGTATCGGTGCTGCTTAGAAACCAGATTTACTGCATTGAGCAGCTGTTTGGTATCAATAAAGCGGAGCTGCTAAAGCTCAATGGGGTTGGAGCCAAGAAGGTCCGTGAAATTATTGATATGCTCTATAATTTACCTTTCGATTTCAATAAAAATGATCTGCCAGAAAATCCTGAGCATGACCCTCTGTTGGGCGTCGATAAGCGGTTGATTGAGGTTTTTGAGGAGATGAGGTTTGATTATAATAGTAAATTTAAATTTCGCGGGATAGATTATTTTCGACATTCGCGAATCGTCTCGGTAGTAAAAAGTGACAAAACAACGTATAAAGCGATTGTAAGAGGGAGCCGGGACTACAATGTTACGCTGGATCTTAGTAAAAAAGACGCAAATACATGTGATTGTCCTTACAGTACAGGCTGGGGTTTTAGCAGCAGTTTTAAATGTAAACACCAGATCGCGGCTCAGCTTGAGCTTGCTTATCAGCAAAGACTTGAAAGGTTCGGTAAGGGAGAGAAAGATCATCTGAGTTTTAATAAGCTTTCGCACATTTTTGGTAATGATCTTGCTAAGCTGCAAAAAGCCGGGGATTCAAAAATTAAGTACGTTCTGCTCTTCCACAATGGCGCCTGGCATATGCAGCCCCTATCTTTGCTGGATCTTTTTTACATCGTTTCAAGAGATGGAGGGCATCGATATTCTTATGAGTATTATAAGCGCTGGGACAGTATTTCACCGACCAATTCAGCAGACCGGCTTATTATCAGGTATCTAAAAGATCATTACCAGATTAACAGCGGTAACTATGGCTATGGCATCAGGGCTTCTCACCATAAAAATGAAAATAGTTTTGCGGATATTTTTCATTTGCTCAAGGGTGAGCAAATTCGACTGCGCTATGAAATGGGAAATGATGTAGAAGTTAATATATCTCCAGCAAAAAGCAGTTTGATTGGAAAAACAGAAAGCAGCGAATCCGGTAAAGAGCTGGGGCTGCGTTTTTATATCGGGGATAACGCCCGAAATGTGCCTTTGTCAGACTGCAGAATAATTACCACCGATCCATGCTGGGTGTTTTACAATGGTACTATTACGGAGGTAGATACCGGCTCGTTGCCCGGAAGTATGCTCTACGAGTTACCTTCCGATCCTGTACAGATTCCGGCCGATGAGGTGAGTGCTTTTTTCCAGGATCTGTTTCCCTCCATGGTTGATGCCAGCGTTGAAATAGAGATTAACGAAGACCTGAAAAAGGAGCTTGAGGTAAAGCCGAAGCCGCGCCTGTATTTAACAGAATCAGGTTCGCACCTGTTTGTTACGCCAAAGTTTGGCTACCTGGATATCGTGATCGACTACCTAAACAACCGGGAAGATATGTTCGCTCCGGTTTTATCGGAGAATAGTGATGATGCTCTTCAAATTGGCGTCATTAAGCGGGACTTTGTTGCAGAGACTGAGTGGATTGAAAAGCTTAAAGATTCCGGTGTTGTGATTTCCAATACCGTTTTTATCCCTGAATTTAATCCCCTTAGCTGGGTGATCAACAAGTTACCTGATCTGGTAGAAGAAGGATTTGAGGTTTTTGGCGAAGAGAAGCTAAGGAAGTTTAAGAGGCCGCGGAAAATGACCTCAAAGTCTTTTTCTATATCGAGCGGTGAAAACTGGTTTGAAGTTGAGGGTGAGCTTCAGTTTGAAGAAGAGAAAATCAGTTTGTCAGATTTAAGGGATGCACTGCAAAAAGGCTCAGCGTACGTAAAACTGTCTGATACTAAACAAGGCCATGTTCCGGATAAATGGTTAAATAAGCTCTTAAAACTGCTGCAAATCTCTGAAAATCAAACGTCAAAAACGCGCATTCCGAAAATTGCCGTTAATGCCGTCGATGAACTGCTGAGCGATGCAGACGTTCTGGAAGCGGACGATCTTTTCCATGAGTACGCATCCCGGTTTCACTCCTTCGAAAAAATTGAATCCATCGGCCCGCCGGCGGGATTCAGAGGTGAGCTGAGGCCTTACCAGACGGCCGGCCTTTCCTGGCTTGAGTTTTTGCGGTCGTATGGTTTCGGTGGCATTCTGGCCGATGATATGGGCCTTGGAAAAACGGTTCAGGTTTTATCATTTATTCAAAATATCACGGAGCAGGATGGAAGCCCTCCCAAATGTTTAATCGTCGCTCCGCGGTCGGTTATCGAAAACTGGCAGGCAGAAGCTGAAAAATTTGTGCCAGGGCTCAGCACGTACATCCACCATGGAATTGACAGAGTAAAGGAAGCCGGGGATCTTCCGGATGCATCCCTGACCATTACAACCTACACCACCCTGCGCATCGATATTGAGATGTTTAAAGATATAAGCTATGATCTGATCGTACTGGATGAGTCTCATAACGTGCGTAATCCGACCGGAAAATCGTACAAGGCCTTAAAACTGCTGAAATCAAAAAACAGGCTCTGCCTGACCGGTACGCCTATCCATAATTCCACGATGGATTTATGGAGCCAGTTTCATTTCTTAAATCCGGGGCTTATTGGCAGTCAAACGCATTTTAGAACCAGCTGGGCAAAACCTGTCGACAAAGATCAGGATAAGGAATTGGGTGAAATGCTCAATAAAATGGTTTCTCCCTTCATTCTGAGAAGAACCAAACAGCACGTTGCGAAAGATTTGCCGGCTCTTACATCCTCGGTTGTGCATTGTAAAATGGATACAAAGCAGCAGAACGTGTATGAGAAACACCGGAAAACCTATTACAAAATCATAAACGAGTCGTTTGACGAAAAAGGGGTGGATCAGTCCAGATTCACGGTACTGGAGGGACTTACCAAGCTGCGGCAGATTTGCTGTGATCCGCAGCTGGTTAAAATTCGCAGCGCGGGGTCATCCAAGATTGAGCGCTTTCTTGAATTGGCTGAGGAACTTATAAACAAGGGTCACAAAGCGCTGGTGTTTTCCCAGTTTGTTCAATTTTTGAAAATCATTGAACGTAAAATCAAGCAGAGGGGCTGGAAGTATCAGTATTTAGACGGCAAAACAAAAAACAGGCAGGAACGGGTAAATACCTTTCAAAAAGATGACAGCAGCCTGTTTCTCATCAGCCTGAAAGCCGGCGGTGAGGGGCTCAACCTAACCTCGGCGGATTACGTTTTTATCATGGATCCGTGGTGGAATCCCGCCGCAGAAAGGCAGGCGATGGATCGCACGCACCGCATCGGCCAAACAGAAAAGGTGTTCGTTTACCGGCTGATCTGTCCGGATACCGTGGAGGAAAAAATCATACGTCTGCAGGAGCGTAAGCAAAACCTCTCCAAACAAATTGTAACCGCAGAGGCCGGTATATTCAAGCAGTTAGATAAGCATGAGCTGCTGAATTTATTTGGGTAAGCGGTCGGGCAAACGATTGCATGAACTCTGCTGTTAGCCTAACATTCGTGTTTTTTATAAATCAGCTAACAGAATAAATCAGTTGAGATCAGAACCTGTATCTTGCTGACAAATCAGCTGAATGTGTCACTTAAAACATTCGGATAACAATTATCACCTAACAACATCTGGGTAAATCAAGCCTGTGTCTGAAATAACTACATCTGTATCATTAACACCTGATTTTAACGCGCTGCCGGTTGCCATCTATCGTTGTAAAGCCGATGAAAACTGGACCATGAAATACCTTAGCGAAGGATTTCGCCAAATATTTGGCTTTGACTGCAAAGATCTGGTTGAAAACAGCAAAATGTGTTTCTCAGAGCTGATTCATCCTGATGACGTGGGAGTGACGTACGATCTGCTCCCGTTACTGGCTCTGGGGCATAGTTTTGTTCTGCGCTTTCGCCTGAAAACCGCTGATGGACGCTATGAGATGGTTGAAGACCGGGGTACCGTTACAAAATGCAGCGCAGGCGGCTGGATGGTTGATGGCGTTCTTATCCCGCTGGAGTATTCTACTACGACCTCTGCAAACATAGATAATGGAAAATCCGGCATAGACTACAGCAACCTCTTTGATATGATGCCCAATTTTGTATGTGTTATAAATGATAAAGGAGGACTCGAAGCTGTTAACGATACTTTTGTAAAGCAATTAAAATACCCGGCAGAAGCGCTCACTAAGCAGTCTATACTAAATCTTGTACATCCTGATGACAGCGAGCGAACGAAAAAGGAGATTGTAAAAGCTCGGTCAGGTGGAACCGTATTTAATTTTAGCAATCGTATTCTTAAAGCCGATGGAAATGTATTAACCGTATTATGGACGGCAAGCAGGTCAAAAAGGGGACGGGGTATTTATGCGATAGGCCAGGATATCAGTGATATACAAAAAAAGGAACAGCAGCTTCGGGAAAGCAACGAGCGTTTCGTGCTGACGGGTGAGCGCTGGTTGCTTAAATTCTGTCTTGGTCGCCCCGCAGCACAAACGCCAAGCCGTTATCCTACCAGTTTAGAATTTATACCAGACAACATCTTTCATCATTGCAATTGTAGCACTTTTAGGCTACACTGAATTAAAGTTCAACCAAACCGATTGTTATGTCTAAGAAAACTGCAACAGTTCGAGCTCGAATAGAACCGGGCCTTAAGAAAGAAACTGAACGTATCCTGGATCAGCTTGGATTGAACACGACTGAGGCAATACGCATTTTCTTTAAGCAGGTGAACCTGCAGCGTGGACTCCCGTTTGAGATGAAGTTACCAAATGAAATGACTCATCAAGCCATTGTCGATGCCAAAGCAGGTCAAAAATTGAAAGAATTCAATACCACTGAGGAGTTGTTTGAAGATCTGGATATCTGATGAAAAAAATATCCCGTACAAACAGATTTAACCCGGACCTATACGCAACCTCTATCCACTTACAAAATTATTTTCTTTTTTTTGTGTTTATTACCATACTATAGAAGTAATCAATCTTTATGAGAAAACTCATGATTAACGAAAAAATCAAAAAGCAAGCACTTGAACTTTCTCATCAGGAACGTGCTGAACTTGCACATGTGCTGATTGACAGTCTTCACCCAGAAAAAGAATTTGAATCGGAGGAAGCTTGGTCAAACGAACTTAAAAAGCGTATTGACCGGTATGAGCAAGGTGAGAGTTCTGCAAAACCCTGGAGTGAAGTGAAGAAAAATGCACTTTCAACTCCTGGCTGATGAGCAAAATGGTCTTTGAACTGGAAGAGGCAGCAGAGGCCGAGTTTTACAATATTGTTGAATATTACAAGCAATTTGATCACGCACTTTCCTGCGATTTTATTCTAGAATTTGAAGAGGCTGTCCAGAGGCTGAATAAATTTCCCAAAGCAGGCCATCCCTATCTGCATCAGACAAAACATGTTTTTCTTAACCGCTTTCCCTGGCAGCAAAAATCAGTGAATTTATTTCAGGATGAAAGCCCTAATGCCTTTTAACCTTGAGCTCAATATCTCCCAAAATAAAAAGACTTCTGCATTGAATATAGATCAATAGCAGAAGTCCAGTGTTAAAAAGCAGAGCTCGGGATGCAGAGCCCGAAATTACTGAATGGTATTCTTGTGAATTTTACCATTCTTCATGATTACAACAAAATTGCTGTCTGGGTCTCTGATGAGGTCGATATCCTGCAACGGGTTACCCTGAACAAGAAGTAAATCAGCATACGCCCCTTCCTTCACGACACCTAATTCGCCGGGGTACGGATTACGCTCACCGGAAAGTTTCAGGATTTGCGCGTTGTTTGAAGTTGCCATTACAAGCAGTTCTGCAGGAGTGAACCATTTTACCATTTTGGCTAAGTGGGCACCCTGATTTCTATTACCTGCCGGGTTAAATAACATGTCTGTTCCCCATGCTACCTTTACATTGTGCTTTTTTGCTAATTGAAATGCTCGCTCAGTTCCCTGCGATACCATTATTTGTTTCAGGCGTTTAACTCCGGTTTGTGGATTCGAAAATTCATCATCCAAAAAGGGCTGTAAACTCCACCATACATCATTTTCTGCCATCATAATGACCGTTTCTTCATCAAGCAGCTGGCCGTGTTCAATACTTTTAACCCCGGCTTTGATTGCCATTTGAACAGCTTGCGGAGTGTATGCATGAATCATTACATAGGTTCCCCAATTTTCAGCAGCCACTACGGCAGCACGAATTTCTTCATACGTGTATTGAATGGCATCAAGCGGATCATATACAGAAGAGACACCACCTCCGCCGGCTAATTTAATGTGACTGGCACCGAGCATCAACTGCTCTCTGACTCTGCGCGTTACTTCATCCACTCCGTCAGCTATAGCAGAAACGCCCATAGTTTCAGTATGTGATAGTGGTGAAAACGCTGTTCTTGGCACTTCATGCGGCATGCGAAAATCACCGTGACCGGCGGTTTGGCTGATCATTGCACCGGCAGGATAAATTCGTGGCCCGGTAATTAACCCATCATCAATGGCACGTTTAAGGCCAAAAACCGGGCCGCTTGCATCACGAACTGTTGTGAATCCTCTCATCAACGTTTTTTCAGCCTGTACGGCATTTGCAATGTGGATGTAGCCCGGATCTGCAATCATAGCGGCCTGCATTGGCATAGACATGAGCGATGCGTGGGCATGGGCATCAATCAGGCCCGGAATGAGTGTGCGGCCGTCGCCGTCAATTCGGGTAACGGTTACGTCTTCAGGAACAGATATAGCTCTTCTGGAAATGGTGTGAATTTTATTTCCAACAACAAGTACATTTCTTCCTTCATGCAAAGAATGAGACTCGCCGTCGAATATATTCACGTTTGTGAACAGAACTCCTGATTGCTGGGCGCGTGAATCAACAGAGTTTAATCCGAGTAATAGCAATAAGCAGAATAAAAAAGGTGTAGCAGCAGTTCTTTTCATAGATGTATTTTAAGATAAATGGTTGTTAAAATATAAACATTGATTTTTAAAATCAGTTCCCGAATTATGGGAAAAGAGTTATTCAGATTCTTTATAAATATTGGTATTTGATGCGCCATAAAGTCTTTGTTATACTTTCTCTGTAATTGAATGTATAACAAGTCATGTGCCAACATTGCTTTAGTGGAACAGTGCGTTATTAACAGAGAATTTCAAGATCTGATCCTGTTTATATTCGATATAACCTAATTGATAGCCGGCCTTTACCGTAAAAACTTTGCTGAATTGATCCGAGAGAGTTTAAATTATCGCTATCTAAGTTTTTATATTAATTATCAATAATTTAGGCTAGCATAACTCCCTAAAGCGCTTTCGCAGTTCTTCGAATCAAGCGGATGCAAGCAGCTTTGGCATAATTCCGCCGACCCTCCCCTTGCAATTTTACCCCCATCAAGTTAGTTTCGTATTTACACCATAACGAAACCAATAAGATTATGCCAAGTATCACCGTCAAAAATATACCCGAGCCTGTTTACAAAAAACTGAAGCAACAGGCAGAAGCTCAGCATCGCAGCATGAACAGCGAAATAATCGCCTGTTTGGAGCGATCTGTGGAGCCGAAGCGTGTTTCTCCCGATGAAATTCTTCGTCAGGCCCGGATGATGAGGAAAAAAGTCAAAGGAAGCGTGTCTGCTGAAGAAATCCGGGATGCGATTAATCAGGGCAGGCCATGATTGTTGTCGATACAAACATCCTTGCCCACTTTTGGTTGCCTTCTGATCATACGGAACTTTGCGAGCATCTATTTCAATGGGATCCGGAATGGGTTGCTCCTGTACTGTGGAGAAGTGAGTTCAGAAATGTTGTTATTCTTTACATGAGGAAGAATCTCATCGGTCTTCCAGAAGCCATTCAACTAACAGAAAAAGCAGAAAATCAGATGAAAGACCGTGAATTTCATGTAAACTCAGTTCCGGTATATGATCTGGCAGAACATTCTGATTGTTCCGCCTGCGACTGCGAGTTCATCAGTCTTGCAGAAGAACTGGACATAAAGCTGATAACCATGGACAAACAGATGCTGCGTTCATTCCCTGATCGATGTGCTAAGCCGTTGGATGTTATTAACTCATAGTATTGCCTCATGACGATGCGGCCTATGAGGTCGGTTTTACAGTTTAAGGCTTTGGGGCTTTGGTTGCCTTGCCGGTTATTTGCCACACCGTTAAGTAACAAAATAAAAACCGCTACAAAAGTGCCTCCAGAAGATTAGCAGTTCTTTTCAACTGAGTTATTCGAAATTTCTCCAATATTTCGGATGCTGCAATTGGTGGGTTTTTCAGGCTTTCTACCTGATTGCTAAATGCATGAGTGGCTACTATCGGATTTTCTTCAATGAGTGATCTCAAAAAAACATCCGGATGCATTGCTTCTACGTTATATTTGTCCAGTTCACTTGCCGGAAAGTCCTTGATGTTAAAGGTTACAATTAGTGCGGCTTTACACCGGAGCGCAGCAGCCAGTACGTGAACATCATCCGGATCAGGCAATTTCAAATTTTCAGCTAAATGCTCGTATCTTTTGACATTTGCATTAGGAAACGTTTCATTCATTAATCCACGCAACCGGGTAAAATTGCTTGCGTTTAGGTCAGGACGATTTTTTAGAAGACTTCGAATCCATTCCTCATTAATACGGTCTGTCCATCGGGGATTGTAGAGTTTTTGCAGTGCTAAATGAAGCAGAAAATCCCTGAGATGTGCAGCATATAAAACGCAAGCATCCAGAATAACCGTCTTGCGCATTGTTTTTAATACAGGTTCAGTTTTTGCGACTCTTCAGAAAGTTGCTGCATTTTTTTCAAAGTAATTTGCTGCTGCTTTTCATCATACTTTTTGAGTTCAGAGAAAAGTACTCTGCGATGCCGGCCAACTTTTTTAAAAGGCAGCTTACCGGATTCCATTAATCGTATAACAAACGGGCGCGAAACATCAAGATAATCAGCGGCTTGTTGTGTGGTCATATATTGCTTCTCACTGAGAATTTCAGAACGTTTTCCTTCAGCCAGGTTTTTCAGAATAGTTTCAATACCGTCCAGCGCAGATACCGGAAACTGAATTGTTGTACCATCTCCTTTTACAGCAAATTCTATGGATTTTGCTTTATTTCTAAATTCTTTTGAAATTTTTCGAAAACTCTTTAAAGAGCGTTTCGCAAGCTCTTTGTCTGTGTCTGCTGAAATCTTCATCTTAAAAATTTGTTTATTTTAGTGCAATATACGAAATATTCGAATTATTCGAACAAATGCACTCAGGAAAAACATGTCCGGCTTTTCGAAAAACCTTAAAATTAGCGCTGTTGGAAGCGAGCGAGACTGAACATCCGTACCACTTCATGAAGAAGACATTCCGAAAAACAGGCTAAGATGAACTATCTATATAGGTCGCATCTGTAATTTCCTTGATAATATCATCGAGCTCAGCAAATGATCTCTCAATGTGGCTTATAATTTCATCCTGAGGCATCGGATCGTAATCCCCTTCCTTTAGCAAATTGATGAGCCCCATCGCACGGGCAAGAGGGGCACGTACCTTGTGAGATTGTGTCCAGGCAATCTTACGCAGCCTCTCATTCTGGTCTGTGATCTCATTAATCATTTTTCTTGAATCTGACACATCCAGTGCGGCTCCAACTACGCGCTGAGCCTTTCCGTTTGCATCACGTACAATCATTCCCCTGTCGAGAATGAAGGCGTATTCATTATGCTTGTTAAAAATACGGTATTCGTGTCGCCATACTTTTTCTTTCGGATCATTCAGGCTTTCCACAAGGCTTTGTTTAAAGCCTTCAATATCATCCGGATGGATTCGGTTAAACCAACGTTCGGGATCGAGTTTGAGCATTTTTTGAGCATCTTTGCCAAGCAGCTCATCATAATTCCCATATCTTTTCACCCTGTTCTTATTCGGATTCCATTCCCAAATCATTTCGTTCCCGGCCTCTGCAGCCATATAAAAACGCTTGTTATA
>PXAI01000189.1 GCA_003567135.1 Balneolia bacterium
TCCAGATCGGAAGCGGCGTCGGATCTCTCGCAGCTGACATGGAAGAAATGGAGTTTGGGGATGCGTTTGTTGGCACCGGCAAAATGATGAGCCTCGAGCTGACCAACAACGGAACTTCGCTGGTTACGGTTAATGACCTCGGAATCAGCAGTTCGTTCTTCTCTCCTGCTTCAGACACCCCGCTTGAAATTGCGCCGGGCCTAAGCAAAAGAGTTAACGTTATGTTCTCACCCGAAGCGGCAATAAGCTACAACGGTGTGCTCATTATCACCGGGAACACCGGGAGCGGTAACCAGACTATGAACATACCGCTTTCAGGAAACGGTATTGAGCCGCCAGAAGCTGAGTTCAGCATAGCCAGCGACGCGCTTACCATCGGCAACGATGAAGAAGAGTCCATTCCGTTTACCATGTCGAATTCCGGCAGCGGTACGCTGGAGTTCAGTATCGCCGTGGCAAATGCGAATCTGCACCGCAGCATCAGCGAAAGACTGCAGATGGCTGAGAGCCAAACGACACAAAGAAATGCGCTGGATCTTGATTTCTTCGCAGGATTTACCCGTGAAGGCCAAACAAATCTTGCGCAGTTTGACGCAGGAAAGCCGAACAGCGTAATCCGCGAGCAGTCCATGACAGCCGACATCACCGCGTTTGCGTTTGGTAAAGGCTCACAATCTGCCGGATATGCTATTAACGAGTCCGGAGAAATTATCCGCATTAACGTAATCAGCGGATCATCCAGAACGCTTGCTTCCGGAACATCCGGAGAAATGACGCTGAGCGATCTCGCGGTGCATCCTGTCAGCGGAAATATTATCACCCTTAGCTATGGCGAAGATTTCAGCCGTATCAGCAAACTCAGCCATGAATCCGGCGAGATGATTGTTTCACACGATCTGCCGGAAACCATGCGCTACATCACCGCTGATGCTTCAGGCATGATCTATCTTGCCAACGCATCCGGTTCGTTTGCAGCGTTCGATCTCAGCAATGAGGCCTACCGCTCTTCCATGCAGGGATCAGAAAGCGTTACGCTTAACGGCATTTCATGGGACAGCCAGTCAGGCCGCATTTTCGCATCCTGGTCAGCCGATGACATGACCAGGCTTGGTGTCGTAAATCCTGCAAGCGGATCACTTCGCTCGCTGGGTAATACCGTCAGTGAAGTCAACTGGTTTGCCTTCCCGATGAGCAATGGCGCTATCGACTGGGTAACTGCCGATCCTTCCGAAGGAACCATTGAAGGCGGTGAAAGTGCCGTAAACGGCTCGCTGGTAGTAAATCCGGACGGAATCACACCAAGTGAGTATGATCTGGTAGTATTTGCATACACCAACGATCCCGCTAAGGAAGTTCTGGAACAAAATATCCGCATTAACGTGCAGGGGGAACCAGAAGCCTACGTTCAGCTGATCCACAACGGATCGCATCCTTCAGCTTCAAATGTCGATATTTTCATCGATGGCGAGGTTTATAAGGAAGGCATGTCGTACAGAAGCGCGACTCCGTTTGAGTGGTTCCCGGCCGGCGAATCGGTAGATATTGCCATCGCACCGGCAGGAAGCCAAAGCGTGGCTGATGCCATCCATACCGCCAGCCTGAACCTGGAGCGCGGCGAAAATTACACGATCATCATCAGCGGCGACCTCAATACGGACGGCCCTGCTGAAACTGAACTCGGGTTCTGGGTGATCGAGAATACGCTCGCAAAATCTGATGACGAAGAGAACATCGCGTTCTTCTTCTTCCACGGAATCACCGATGCTCCGGCCGTTGACGCCGAAGTCCGCTCTGTGGGCATGATCGCCGAAGGCCTCGATTACGGAATGGTTTCGGATTACCACTACATGCAGGCTGATAACCAGATCTTCGATTTCTACGAAGCCGGTTCTTCAGATTACCTGATGAACTTCGTGGAAGATCTTTCGATGTATGAAGGCGAATCCGCGACGGTTCTGCTTTCAGGCTATATGAGCGGGCCGCGTGTTGCCCAGCTGATTGTTGTACTTGGCAACGGTGACGTATTGATGCCAACCAACGCAACCAGCACCGACGACGATTCAGAGATTCCGGTTGAGTTCGCGCTGAACCAGAATTACCCGAATCCGTTTAACCCAACCACGAACATCAGCTACTCACTGCCACAGGCATCTGACGTAACGATTGAAGTGTTCAACGTTCAGGGTCAGAGAGTCGCAACGCTGGTTAACGGACAGCAATCTGCCGGAAACCATACCGTGGCTTTCGACGCCGCACGCCTCTCCTCCGGAGTTTATCTCTACAGGATTCAGGCCGGCTCATTTGTGGAAACCCGCAAAATGATGCTCATCAAATAAGAGCTTCTGAGCAACGTTTTTATAAGCCTGGCTGTTATCCTACAGTCAGGCTTATTTTTTATAGATTAACGAATAATGCTATTTTAAAAACCTCAACCAAAACCGTCTTTACAGATCATATCCCCGAATGAAGTTTCGTCTTACAACGCTGTTCTTATCATTAATTATTCTTTTGGCTGCTCAAACCTCTGTTCTGAGCCAGCAAATCTACGTAACTGAAGAACTCGATCGATTCGGAAGCGTCGAATTTGTTCAAAGTGAAGTGATTATCAAATTCCGGGATGGTGTCCTTAGTTCCGATAAATCCGCCGTTAAAAATGCGCTGAACGCCGA
>PXAI01000077.1 GCA_003567135.1 Balneolia bacterium
ATCTCTTGCTAATTGTAACCGTTGCCCTACTGGCATTTGCATGCTCACCTGAAAAAACGGAGACGAGCGAAGCATCCGAAACTCAGGTTACCTACGAAGTTAAAACCATCGCCGCTTCCGTAACCGGAATGGACTGCCATGGTTGCGTGGCTTCCGTAAAACGCGCGCTTGAGCAGGATAACGCCATCGCGTCTGTAGATGTAAAGCTGGATGAAGAAATGGCGTACATTTCAGTAAAAGACGGCCATGATCCTGATTTTGCTCAAATCTCTGAAACACTTTCTTCTCTCGGATACGGATTCGTACTGGTAGACTGATTTATTATGATTTCTGTTCGCAATCTGGTCAAATCTTACAAAAACCCGGCCGACGGCACCAATAACCGCGTACTCGATATTCCTGAATGGGATATTTCCGCTGATACGCATCTTGTTGTCAGAGGACAATCCGGACTTGGCAAAACCACCCTTCTGCACTGTTTATCGGGGATAATCACCCCTGACTCCGGCTCGGTTAATATCAACGGAACCGATGTCGTGAAACTCAGCGAATCGGCCAGAGATCGTTTCAGGGCGAATAATATCGGCTACATATTTCAATCGTTCAATCTGCTTGACGGATTTACCGCTTTGGAGAATGTAATGCTCGGCATGATGTTTTCCGACGGCGGATCTGACCGAAAAAAAGCGGAGAAGCTTTTGCAGGATGTCGGCCTTGGCGACCGCATGCACAACAAGCCAAAAGAGCTATCTATGGGTCAGCAGCAGCGTGTTTGTATCGCACGGGCCATTGCCAACAATCCCCCGCTTCTGCTTGCAGATGAGCCGACGGGAAGCCTGGATCAGAAAAACTCTGAAACCGTGCTTGAGCTTATTCGCGAAGTAGCCAAAGGCCGCGTGTTGATTCTGGTCACGCACGAACAGGAAATCATCCAAAAATTTGATAACGTTCAGGATCTTGCTAAACTGAACAAAGCAGTGGAAAAAGTATAGCTATGAATCTGTTATCCATTGTACTCAAAAGCCTTAAGCAAAGATCGCTAAGCACACTGCTTACGATCATTTCAGTTGCGCTTGGCGCCGCATTAGTCATTGCGGTTCATATCCTTCAGGATGAAACCGAACGCAGCTACCGCCAAACCAGCACCGGCATCGACCTGATTCTGGCCGCGCCCGGAAGCCAGCTGCAAAGCACGCTCAACTCGCTTTATCATCTTGAAACCTCCACGGGAATCATCCCCTGGGATGTGTACCTCGCTGCGATCAACGATCCGCGTGTTGAGAAAGCTTTCCCATTTTATGTGGGCGATAACTACCGCGGCCACCGCGTTGTGGGAACCAGCGTCGATTTTCTGAAACAGTTTAATCCCAGAGAGGAACAGAATTTCAGCGTAAGCGAAGGACGCTTTTTCGAAAATCATGGCGAAGCGGTCATTGGGCATCAGGTTGCGCAGAGCCGCGGAATGGATGTTGGCGACACCTTTTTCTTTACGCACGGCGTACATGAGGCCGATTCAGGCGCCGAAGCGCACGTGCATGACGATTACCCCGTAACCATTGTCGGAATTCTGAGTCCGACCGCAACGGCACACGATCGCGTGATTTTCACCAGCGTGCTTACCACCGATGCCGTTCATAATCACGACAGCCCGATTCACGGACACCATCACCATAATCATGGCGATGATCACAGTCATGATCACGACCACAACGGGCATAATGGCCACCACCATGAGGATGAAGAATCTTTCCACGAGAAAAATTTCTCCATTCCCGCCGTTGATGCGGTTTTACTGAAGATGAACAACGCCTCTGCGGCGGTTAACCTTCAGGGGATGATCAACTACCCTACCCCGCAAAATCCGATGATTCTGGCAAACATGCGCCGCGATCCGTTTTTCGCATATAAAGATGACATGATGGCGGTGAACCCCGCGCTTCAGGTTCGTAATTTGATGCAGATCGTGGGCAACGCCGAGCGTATTTTACGCGCCATATCGCTTTTAGTACTGATTGTTGCCCTCGCAGGCGTACTTGTTGCGCTCTACAACACCATGGAAGAGCGCCGCCGTGATATATCCATCATGCGATCCCTCGGCGCCCGTCGAAGAACCATTCTTTCCCTGATTTTACTCGAAGCATTTACGATTACGCTCATCGGATGCGTTCTCGGCCTGCTCGGCGGACACTTCATCGTTTCTGCCGCAGCTGATCAGATTGCCGTTTCCGCAGGAATATTCGTGGAAGCATTCCGATTCAACGCGGGTCAGTTCCAGATTCTGGGCGTATTTCTGGGGCTCGGAATACTTGCGGGCTTAATTCCGGCGTTAAAAGCTTACAGAACAGATGTTGCATCAGGGCTGTAAATTGTGAATTTTACTTTATCGTCATTATACATAACTCAATTTCTATCATGATTTCCCGATTTTCAGTTTTACTGCTGATTTTACCGTTTTTGCTTCTCATCCCTGATTCCTCAAATGCGAATACGCTTTCTGAAAAAAGCGAGTTCGAGAAATTTGAGGCCATCGCCGGCGACGCTGCCCGGATCTATTTCCGCCAGCTTCGCGACTATCCGCTTCGCGGCGGCGGCACTCCCCCCGATGAGCTCATGGCCATGAACGGAAAAGACGTTGAGATCGTCGGATTTATGATCCCCTA
>PXAI01000371.1 GCA_003567135.1 Balneolia bacterium
CCTCGATTTCGGGTGGCGGAACATCCGACGCGCTGAACCACGAACGTACGTCAGCTGCGAAGAACAGAGTCACCAGAACTACGACGGGCATCGATATTTTTAAAAGAGATTTCATCGGGTTCAGGCGTACTCCTCAATAAATCCCTCAAGCGCTTCTTCATCAAAACCTACAATTACGGCGCTTTCTGCGGCCACAACGGGGCGTTTAATCATTACCTGATGCTCCATCAGCAAATCTGCAAGTTCGTTATCCGAAAGTTTTTTGTCGCTCAGGCCAAGTGATCTCCATTTCATACCGCGTTTGTTAACCAGCGTTTCAAGCCCAACACGCTCAATCAGGTAGCTGAGTTCTTCTTCAGAAAGCGGATCTTTCTTTACGTCTCTGAACTCATACTCAGTTCCGTTTTCATCCAGCCAGCTGAGTGTTTTCCTGATCGTATTGCAATTTTTAATTCCTATAATCTGAAGCATTATTTCCCGTTAATTGGTAGTTTAATTGATACTATTAGTTTTCGCGAATCAACCAAAGTTAAAGAATCGTTTGGACACTTTATCCAAAATAATATTTAAAGGCAGAAGTATTTACAGCGTTTTAACGCTTTTGTGCGTGCTGATGTTGTTTGCATCCTGCAGTAATACCGACGACGCACAACGTGATTTTGAGAACGATGCGTACCGGCTTCCCTCCGGCTTTACCGAAACCGACGCCCAGGGTAACGTCATCAATGAAGATCCCGATGACTGGCGCGTTTCACCTATGTTTGCCGGTTTTGTGGAGATTGATCGTCCTGCCTATCCTAACCCGACAACCGGCCCTACCATTTCACTCGAAATTTTAATTACGGGGATTGGATCGGTAAACGGGATCGATGTGTACACATTCGACGAAAACGATCGCCTGAAGCTTCTCTGGTTCGATGAACGAATGCCTCTCCCGGTTGGGTTCAGCCAGATACTCATCGATCCGGTACAGTTTGCTCCCGGCGGATCAGGAACCATCTCCGGCGCGCGCGGACTCCATCGCGTACTGGTTTTCGACAGGCGCAATAACCTTATCACATACGGCGATATTAAAGTTGAGTAGCATACAATGATCATTACAAAATCTCACCGCCTGATCTTAAGGCACCTGATTTTCCTTGAAACTTATGACACGCTCCGATCAGATTCAGGCATGCAGTCAGGAGCTTTACGGGATGATTTAATCAGCATGATAAACGCCGGGCTGATCGAAGTACACCGCACGGATGAAGCGGGCGTTTCGAGGCTGCAAAGCTATGATGCGGATAATCTTCAGGAATTTTCATTCAGGGCTACCAGTAAAGGATTATCTTTGATATCATAGCCAGAAGAATTTAGGGGGATGAATTTCACATCCCGGATGCGAAAAAACACAGCAAAAACGATTTGATATGAAATACGAAGCCGATCTGAGAGGAAAAACCTTTACGGTGGATATTCCTGATCCGGAAGATGAGATCACCGGAATTCTGCTGAACGAGGAGCCGGTAAAAGTAAGCATGCAGCAACTTCCTGACGGAAGGCTGATTTTGCGTAATAATTTCAGGACGCACATCATCGAAAACATCACCGTACAGTATCATGAAATTGAGTTTACGCTCGACGGTACCTGGACGAAAGCCTATCTGAGAGACGAGCAGATGCTTCTGCTGGCCAGCCTCGGGTTTAAAGTCGGCGCCAAACAGGGCGAAGGAAAGCTGACGGCGCCCATGCCCGGCAAGATTCTGAACCTTCTGGTAAAAGAAGGCGAAGAAGTGGAGCTTGGAACCCCAGTGGTGATTCTCGAAGCCATGAAAATGGAAAACGAACTCAAAGCGCCGGTCGCCGGTAAAGTCGCGGCCATTAAAGTAGAAACCGGCCAGTCGGTCGAAAAAAACAACCTAATTCTGGAGATAGAACCCGTTGGATAAATTTACGATAGAGGGCATCACGCCGCTGAAAGGCGAAATTGAAATTAGCGGATCAAAAAACGCGGCGCTTCCGCTGATGGCCGCCGCGCTGGTAGCCGATAAGCCGGTAACGCTGAAGAACATCCCGAAACTTAACGATATCTACACCTTCAGCAACGTGATGCGCGTAACCGGAGCGCGCGTCGATTTTGATGAGGATTCCAGATCTATGGTGATCGATCCCACGAACATCTCCTATCTCGAGGCGCCTTACGAACTCGTGCGTAAAATGCGCGCTTCGTTCTACATGACCGGTGCCCTGCTCGGCCGTGCCGGACGCGCCAAAGTTTCGCTTCCCGGCGGATGCGCGTGGGGTCCGAGGCCGGTAAATCTTCACATCGAAGGCCTTAAAGCGTTTGGTGCTCATATAGATATGGAAGCCGGCTACGTGAATGCCGCTATCCCAGGCGACCGTTTACCAGGCGGACACTTCGAACTGAGTCCCAGCAGCGTGGGCGCCACCATCAACCTGCTGCTCGCGGCGTGTAAAGCGGCCGGAACGTGCATTATTTCCAACGCGGCGATGGAGCCGGATGTCGTGCAGCTCTGCGATATGCTCACTAAAATGGGTGCTCAGATCGAAGGTGCAGGAACCAGCAAAATTACCGTTCACGGCGTTGATTCACTGAAAGGCATCGAATATTACAACGCCCCGGATCGCATCGAAACCGGAACTTTTATGATTGCCGGGCTGATGCACCCCGATTCTGAACTCACGCTCACAAACTGCGCGCCCGAAGATCTGGGCGTTTTCAGAGATGTGATTGCCGAAACCGGCGGCGCAATTGCCTACGATAACGATAAAATTCACATTAAGGCACCCGATATAATCCGCCCTGTTTCCATCAAAACCGAAATTTATCCCGGTTTCCCGACCGATCTGCAGGCGCAGTGGGCTACCATGATGACCCTCGCCGGCGGCGACAGCACGGTTACTGACACTATTTACCCCGATCGCTTCAGCTACGTGCCCGAACTGGCCAGGCTCGGCGCCGATATTTCCGTTAAAAACAACACGGCTTACATCAAAGGAAAAGCTAAACTGGTAGGGGCCTCCGTGATGAGCACTGATTTAAGAGCCAGCGTAAGCCTTGTGATGGCGGCTATGAATTCGAGGGGAACATCAGATGTGTTGCGCGTTTATCACCTCGACCGCGGTTACGAAGATCTCGAGAACAAGCTTAATAATGTCGGGGCATCGGTTAAACGGGTTGCCGAACAAGCCTGATCATAAAATTTCGTTAACCCGGATTATTCACCAAGAATTTTTTTCGCTGGCAAGACGAAACTGATAATGTGAGCGGAAGGGTACTGATGTACCCTGAGCATATTTTATCAGCTTTAACGCAGCCATCGGAAAAAAGTCGCCGTCTTTTGATATACCCAAATTTGAGAGAATACATATTTGTTCAAGGTTTAAATATATCAATTACTTATGTCGCATATCTTACTGCTTCGTGAATAATCCGGGTTAAGTTTGCAAACCTTCTCTTTATACAGAAAGGGTTTTACCGTATATTGCGACACGTATTGACTTTTTTAATTGATTGTTTACGACGCTGACGGTATTTATTTCTCGTTTGTGTTTTTGCAGTTTCATCAAAACTGCCTGATATCCGAAAGCGTCTGTCACCAATTATTTGAACAGCCCAGCAACAGGCCGGTCTGGCACACAACCGGAACACGGCAAATATGTTGTTAAGAGGCTCTTTTACTAAAACAGAAACTGAATAAGCGGAAGCTCGGCTTACAGATTTTAGCTGGCAAGATTTTATATCGTTTTTTACTAAATATTTGTCCTGCAAGCTCTTTGAAATTTTCGGCACAGATGTCCTGAACTACAAGCCAGGCTCCGCATAGACTGCGGAATTTGATGGACAACCAAATTATAATCCATGCCACGGATAAGCAGAAGCGTATAGCTCTGATAGAAAATGGCGAATTAGCACAGTTCTTTATTGAATCCCCGGAAAACCGACGCTCAGTTGGTGATATTTACCTCGCTCAGGTACATAAAGTTATGGGCGGCATCCGGGCAGCATTTATTGATCTAAGCACTCCTAAAGATGCTTTTCTTCACTTCTCCGACCTCGGGGAACACCTTGAAGAGTATCTTGTTATGCTCAACGGCAGGGAAGCCCTACCCTCTAAACCACTCGGCGTACTGCACGATTTCAAGAAGCAGCGTCAGGATGGAAAGCTGAAAAACATGAGCCCCAGAGAAGCAACCGCTCTGGAACAAAATCATCTCGGAAATATCCTCAAAACCGGGCAGAAAATTATTGTTCAGGTTGTGAAAGAACCAATCGGTTCCAAAGGCCCGCGTGTTTCCACCGATATCACCATGGCCGGGCGTTTCATCGTGCTTATCCCCTTTGGTGATTACGTAGCGGTTTCAAAGCGCATAAGAAGCTATAAAGAGCGCCGCCGTTTACGCGGAATTATGCGGGATATGCTCCCCGATGGATTTGGCGTAATTGTGCGTACAGTAGCCGACGGGCAGAGCGAAGAAAGCCTGCGCGAAGATCTGAAAGAACTTCACGATCGCTGGGTAAATATCACAGATCAGCTAAAAACAGCAAAGCCAACTCACCTGCTGCATCGCGACCTGGATATGACCGAGAGCCTTGTTCGCGATCTTTTTTCTAAAAACTACAAGCGAATTCTTGTTGATGACGCCAATACGTATAAGAGCATCAAAAACTACGTAAAGAAGTTTTCACCACAGCATTCAAACAGTGTAGAACAGTTCAAGGGTAAGGAGCATATTTTCGATCATCTAAAAGTTTCGCGGGATATTGAGTCGATATTCAGCCCGAGAGTAAAAATGCCGAGCGGCGGATATCTGATTTTTGAGCAGACCGAAGCCATGTATGTGGTGGATGTCAACTCCGGACGATACGCAGCCAAAAAAGCGCAGGAAGACAACTCGCTGAGAACCAATCTTGAAGCGGCCCGCGAAATCGCCAAGCAGCTTCGTCTGCGTGATATCGGCGGAATCATCGTTGTGGATTTCATTGATCTTCAACACGACTCCAACCGAAAGAAAATTTATGACGAGATAAAGAAAGAGTTCCGTAAGGATCGCGCCAAAACGAACATCCTTCCGATGTCAGATTTCGGCCTGATGCAGATTACGCGCCAGCGGATTCGTCCGAGCGTTGTAAAATCCGTTTCCAAAGTCTGCCCGATGTGCGGCGGATCAGGAAGCATCGTTTCCGAGGATACCCTCCTCTCCGACCTTGAGTCATGGCTGACCAAGTTCAAGTATGATTACAAACAGCGCTCTGTTGAAATTTATCTCAACCCATACTTCCACTCTGTTGTTTGCCAGGGCTTAATCAGCCAGCGCTTAAAGTGGATGTTCAAATACTTCATGCGCATCACCATCCATCCGGATGAAAGTATTTCCCTGAACGATTTCAAGGCCACCCTGCCGGGATCTGAAGTTGATATCTACAGCGCGGTAATTGAAGGCCAGATTCTGGATGAGTTTATCTCAGAAAGTGAAAAATCTATGGCTGACCTTGAAAGTGCCGGCCCGAGAGATGATTCAAACCTCGAGATCGACAAGCGTGAAAAGCGCAAAAACGGTGGATCAAGATCAGGTGGCGGACAGAATCGCAACACATCCGGCAAGCAGGATGATAACGACAATCGTAATATTCGCTCTGACAATAATCAGGGTAAATCAAAGTATTACAAAAGCGGCGACCAGAAAAACGACAATAAGCAGGATACGGAAGATCTGCCGAGCGCCATTGCTGTAGCTAAAGCCTACGCGCGCAAACAGGATGCACAGGACAACTCGGGCGATACATCTAAAAAGGATGATTCATCTGACAAAAAAGCGCAGTCTGCACCAAAGCCAAAACCTGCAAAAAAAGAGCAGGATTCAGCTAAGGAGTCCAAAGAGAAGGATACTTCTGACAGCAAAGGAAAAGCCGGTAAGAAAGTACGCGGCCCTGTTAAGGTGAAAAAACCTTCAAAGGCGAAAAAGTCAGAGGATTCCGGGGATGATAAACCGAAAGCTCCGGAGAAAAAATCCTCCGAAAAAAAATCTGACAAAGCGCCAGCCAAAGATGAGAAAGGTGATGTAATTGCGGACCGTACTGCTTTAAAGCTTACCCCCCGCGAACTTGCGGCACGCGAAGCGGCTAAAGAAGCCCGTAAAGAGATTAAAAATGAAACTGATCCTGAAAAAGTTTCTGCGCTCGAGGTTCTGGAAGCTGCCAAAGCCAAACTGAGCGAAGATCAGTTCAGGAAGCCTCAGGCAACGCAGGCCTCAGACAGTGCAACGGCCGTAAAGAGAAGTACGGTTAAAAAACGTCCGCAGGCCGAGCAGGCTGAGGAAGAAAAAGAAGAGCCAAAAGCTGGTAAAGAAGCATCCGAAAAACCGGCGAAGAAAACATCGCGGGCAAAAAAGACGGCTTCAAACGGTAAAAGTGATTCAAAGAAGGAATCAGCTGAGGCCAAAAAGGAAGAAACCGTACCAGATTCATCGGACAGCTGATTTTTAGCTGATCATTATTAATTCAGAGATTCTATCATGAAACTTCATGCAACCACAGTTGTGGGCGTGTTGCACAATGGCAAAGCCGCAATTTCTGCGGATGGCCAGGCAACACTTGATAAAACAGTATTAAAAGCGACCGTCACCAAAGTAAGACGGCTTCACGAGGGTAAGTTCCTTGCCGGGTTCGCGGGCTCAACCGCCGACGCTTTTACCCTCTTTGAAAAATTTGAAGAGAAACTGGGTCAGTACAACGGCAACCTGCCGCGCGCGGCCATTGAGTTAGCCAAAGAATGGCGAACCGACCGTTATTTACGCCGACTTGAGGCGCTGCTGGTGGTTTTATCCAAAGATAAAGCCCTGCTGATTTCAGGCCAGGGCGACGTCATCGAACCGGATGATAACATCGTGGCCATCGGAAGCGGCGGATCGTACGCGATGTCGGCCGCGCGGGTGTTGAAAAAACATGCCCCAAACCTGACGGCAAAAGAAATTACCGAGGAATCGCTCAAAGCCGCCGCAGATATCTGTATTTACACCAATCACAACATAACTACGCTGGAAATTGAATAACACGAAGCACACCCCGGAAATCGGTCACCTCACGCCGCAACAAATCGTGAAGGAACTTGATACCTATATTATCGGGCAGAAAGCTGCGAAAAAAAGTGTAGCTATTGCCCTGAGAAACCGCTGGCGCAGAATGAACGCGGACGAAAACATCCGCGAGGAAATTGTGCCAAACAACATTATTCTGATCGGCCCTACCGGCGTTGGTAAAACCGAAATCGCGCGCAGGCTTGCCAAACTGGCAAGAGCGCCGTTCATCAAAGTGGAAGCCACAAAATTTACCGAAGTAGGCTACGTAGGCCGCGACGTTGAGTCGATGATTCGTGATCTGGTGGAAATTTCAGTGAACATCGTAAAACAGGAAATGCAGGAGCGCATTAAGCCCAGAGCCGAAGAGCTAGTGGAAGAACGCATCCTGGATCTGCTGATTCCTCCGGTGAGAAAGCGCCGCCCATCTTCTAATGCATCATCCAATACTTCCCTCTCCTCTGTTTCCGACGACAGTTTTAATCCGGATCAGGCGAGTGATGAAGAGCTGAATGAGCGCACCCGTGAAAAGTTTCGACAGAAGCTCCGCAACGGCGACCTCGAAGACCGCAAGGTTGAGGTTGAGGTAAAAGCGGGCGGATCTCCCTCGATGCAGATTTTCGGGCCGCAAGGCATGGAAGAAATGGGGATGAATCTGCAGGATATGCTGGGCAACATCATGCCTAAAAAGACCAAGAAACGCCAGATGAAAATCAGCGAAGCACGGAAATACCTGATCGGCGAAGAATCGGAAAAACTGATTGATCATGAATCAGCCGTTGCAGAAGCGCTGCATCGTGTGCAGACTTCCGGCATCGTGTTTCTTGATGAAATAGACAAGGTAACCGGCGGCACAACCGGCAACGGAAGCGGCGGCGGCCCTGATGTGAGTCGTCAGGGCGTTCAGCGTGACCTCCTCCCTATTGTTGAGGGATCCACCGTTTCCACCAAATACGGGATGGTAAAAACCGATCACGTGCTTTTTATCGCATCCGGCGCGTTCCACGTGAACAAACCAAGCGATCTTATCCCTGAACTGCAGGGCCGTTTCCCCATTCGCGTGGAGATGGATTCGCTCACCGAAGAAGATTTCTACCAGATTCTGATCGCAACCCGAAACGCGCTTACGAAACAGTATCAGGCGATGCTTCAATCAGAGGGCGTCGAGCTCACTTTCAACGACGAATCCCTGCGCGAAATCGCCCGGATCGCCGCGGAAGTTAACCAGGAAGTGGAAAACATCGGAGCCAGAAGGCTTCACACCATACTCTCCACAGTACTCGAAGAACTCATGTTCTCTGTACCCGATGACATCCAGTCCGGCACAATCGAAATCGACAAAGCCTACGTACAAAAACAGCTCGGCGATATCATCACGAACAAGGATTTGAGCCAGTATATTCTTTAGAGAAGATTATTGGCAATTGAGTGGTTGGTGGTTTTGTGCGCGAAGAATGTTACGGGTTTCACAATCGAATATTGATTACGGTCTATTGATTCCTGGGGAAAGTGTGTTGCAGGTTTCGGGGTTCTGGATTGATAATTTATTACTGATTATTGGCTGTTGCCCAGACAGAATGATTCCGGATTGTAGGTTTCCGAGTTCTGTATTCCGGTAGCTATCGCCCATCCAGACACAAACGCTCCGAAGCCGTCATCCCGCAATCGGGCTCTTAAGTTATTCAGGTTCAGATAGTAACACGATATGCGGGATCTTCCAGCGTTACTATTGGACAGATGTTTTTCAGGCTAAAAGACGCTACCTGAAATGGTACCAACGCTTTTAAGGCTACCATCCTTGAACTACAAACGACCTAAACAAAATCAACGCTGGAAGATCCCGTATAAATCCTCGCTATCGCGAGAGGATTTTACGGGATGACATCGTTGGGGCGATAGGTCTTTAGATTAAACCTATTTTCCCTACCTCTCAAACGTAAACATAAACAAGTTCTCACCACCAGACATCGTAAACCTGTCGAACTCGATCATCCTGGTTTCTGCATTGTAGGTAAACGAAACGGGTTCGCCGTTAACTGTTGCGGTTAGTGGTTCGTTTGGAATGTTTTTTGCCTGGATCGTAATTCCGGAGAAGCCGGGATCGCGGAACTGGTCTCCTCTTTCTGTTTCGAGGTTGAAAACGACCTGCTTATTTTGCGCGCCGGCGGCGGAGGTGGCTATGGATACGTTCAGCTTTTCATACATCCCTTTTTCGAATGATTCTGAAGTGAGGCCGTCATCGTGATAAACCATCGTTTCGTACCTGGGTGCTTCAGCGTCAAAGAAGTATTTGAGGGTGAGGTGATCCACGGAATAATCTGCTTCTGACTGTACGAGATCGGCCATCGGAACAACGGCGCCGCCGCGCACGAATGTCGGAATGCGGTCGATCTGTGTACCTATCCAGTGCTGCTGCCCGCCATGGTACATTTCCCCGGTGTAAAAATCGTACCAGTTAGCGGTTGACGGCATATACGCCTCCACTTCGCGCTGACCCTGACGAAGTACGGGCGCTACGAGGATATCATCCCCGAAAAGATATGTTCCGGAAATGCGGTAGGCTTCAAAGTTGTCGGGCTCCTCGAAAAAGACCGGACGCATGAACGGCAGTCCGGAAATGGAATTCTGAAAAGCCGCTGTGTAAATATATGGCATCAGCCTGTAGCGAAGTTCGATGGCCGTTTTGGAAAGCTGCATCGCTTTTTCACTTCTGAAAACCGGTTCGGACGGCACATCATCCTGCGCGTGCGGACGATACACCGGCTGAAATACGCCGTACTGCATCCATCTTGTGTAAAGTTCATCATCAACCAGATCTCCGGCAAATCCGCCCAGATCAGAGTGCATGTAGGCCAGTCCCTGCAATCCCATCTGGAGGGAGATTTCGGGCTGTGGCAGGAGTCCGCCCCAGGTGCGGTTTACGTCGCCGGTCCATGGAATCATGCCGTAGCGCTGTGATCCGGAGTATCCGGCTCGCATCAGGTTGAACGCGCGTCTTTCGGGGAAGTCGTTCACAAATCCATCGAAAACCATCTTCGCCCAGCGGTGACCAAATATGTTGTGCACCTCACGCGCTTTCAGGTTTCCGTAATGACGAACCCAGTCAGGGTGCACCTCAGGCTCGCCCAGGTCGCCCCACCATCCGTGGATGCCGTAGGTGTTCATCAGATCCCGGTAAATTCCCCAGAACCATTCGCGCCCCTGAGGCTTGAATACGTCGATCAAACCGGTTTCCCCGAAGTAAAAGTTGTATACGGCGGGCGCTCCCAGCGTATCCACAGCAAGCACGCCTTCTTCGAGTACTTCATCCCATCTTCCGGAAGTGGTTAGTACAAACGGCTCGGTAATAAGGACGGTCTTCACCCCTTTTTCTTCGAGCTTTTGAACCATTTCTGCCGGCTCGGGGAAAGTCTCTTCATCAAAACGGAGATTCCCCATCGTGCCTTTAATTTCCTGACCGAACCAGAACAAATCAATAATAATTGAACTGACCGGAATTTCTTTCTCTCGGAATTTTGCGATGGTATCCAGTACTTCCTGCTGCGAGCGGTATCCAAAACGACTGGAGATGTTTCCCAGCGCCCATCTTGGTGGCAACGGCTGACGGCCGGTAAGCTGCGTGTAATTATCGATGATGTTCTCCCACGTATCTCCGGCGATAATCTGGTAGGCCTGCCTGCCGGAAAACGCTTCAAAACCAAGCGTACCGTCATTTTCGCTGTCCAGATCCAGATAGCCGGTCGTGGGGTTATCGAAGTGAATCGCATAGCGGCGCGAGGACAGAACCATCGGCAGCGTGTAGTTGATCAGCTCGGAGCGTGTTTCATATCCGTAGTGCGCCCGGTTGTAGAGCTCCAGTCTGTGACCGCGGCGATCCATACCCAGCGCGCGCGATCCGCCGCCCATCAGCATTTCCGAATTCGAGATGCGGAAATCCACACGATAGCCGTTATCATCCTCATTCTGTACAAATCCGTAATGCTCCTCAATCAGCCTGCGGCCGTTGTGATAAAATGAAAACGTATTGTAGATCGTATCAAACGAAACGCTGATTCCGTCCGTATTAAGCTGGATAGTCTGCTCATTCTCCCTGGTAACCAGCACTTCGGGATGCTGTGGTTCCATTATAACGGCATGCGATGAACGGAGTATCTGATCTCGAACTTCCCGCTCTGAATCACTCAGCTCAGTCTCTAAGCCGGTGTCGTGATCATGCCCTTCCGGAAAAAACTCGACTTCAAGAATATCCTCAGAAAAAAAGCGGAGTACGTATGTACCTTTGGGAGTGTTGAAATGAAACGCATCATCCTTTTTGAAGAAATCGGCCGTCTCCTCTTCGTAGTTTGCGGAATGCGTGAGAGCCGGCTGAGCGCAGGAGAAAAACAGTCCTGAGCTGAGGATGAGAGAAATCAGCAGAGATGGGAAGATTTGCATGGTGTCGGTCATCAAATTAGTTTTGAAATTGAATCAGGGCAAATATACTAAATCTGCCATGACCGGACACCTTAAAAGTGGTGTGGGTGGTAGCAGATTCGAACTGCTGACCTCTACGATGTCAACGTAGCGCTCTAACCAACTGAGCTAACCACCCAACGAAACGGCACTAAATATAAGGCCGATTTGAACCCGGAACAAGAGGAAGAGATTGGCGATTTGCGACGTGCGATTTGTGATCTGAGATTTATTTGGGATTTGGAGAAAATCGCCTTCCTGAGCACTGCCCCCGAAGCGGGTCAAATACAACTAACCCCGGGTGAAGCGACCGCAGCGAAGCAAGGAAGCGAAACCCAGAGAGATTGGCGATTTGCGACGTGCGATTAGCG
>PXAI01000178.1 GCA_003567135.1 Balneolia bacterium
CCGGGAGCAAGCAGAACTTCTACGCCATCGGTAGTCAGAACCAGTTCATACCCGCTCTGGTTGATGATGATTTTCATGTGATCATCCGTTTCCCGGGCCATTCGGGCAAAAGGTTCACAGGAACTGAACTGAAATACACCGCCTATCTTATTATCTTTAAAAACCTTTTTCATAAGGAACAGAATTAGTATTAAACTGTATAATAATGATCAGGTTAAATGTATTATGTCGTTATGATGACATTTGGTATCGCTGTAGCTAAACAGGCTGCGGTATATTTTAAATGATCAGACGAATATGCGAAAATCTGTGATAGTGAAACATCAAACAGATGATATCTTAATGTATGAGCGTGCAGAACAATCGTGACGACCTGAAAATCTGGTATATAAAACACTATGATTTTTTTGCCGGAATAAACGAAGAGATCAAACCTTACGTAATCGAGCGAACCGCCATGTGTTCCTATAAACCGGGCGAGTTAATTTATATGAGCGGTGATGAGGAAAACGTTTATCTCCTAAAAGAGGGAAAAGTTAAAGTATCCAGGCTCAGAGAAGACGGTGAGGAAGTTATACAGGATCTGCTTAAACCCGGCGAAATATTCGGTTCACTGCCGTTTCTTGAAGCCACCAAAAATTCTGAAACGGAATACATTCAGGCAGCAACAAAAACAATTGTTTGCATTATAAGCCGGAAGAACTTCGAAAAGCTCATTGAAATGCATCCCATATTAAATCAGAAGCTCATTAAATGGTACGGAACCAAAATGCAACGGTTTGAACAGCGGATGAATGATTTGATTTTTAAGGATGTGAAAAAACGAATTGCGGGGTTCCTGCTGAACTACTCTTTAGAATTCGGCGAAATAAAAGAAAATATCTGTGAAGTGAAAGCGCTGCTGACGCATGAAGAAATCGGATTGCTGGTGGGTGCGGCAAGGCAAACGGTAACGTCCATGCTGAACAAATTGCGCGATGACGGTCTGATGGAATTCAATCGAAAAGAATGGATAATCAGGGATATAAACGCTTTGAAGAAGCTGTCTCAGTAAGAATTACCTGATGTCAGTTTAACGACATTTTAAGTGTGATCTGCTGGATAGTTTGGCATTAAAGCGGTTGATTAAAGTTAGCATTAACAGTTTGGTAACATCTGTCACCGCGGAACCCGTAACAGAAGAATAATTATTCTTAGGAAAATCGTGTATGTGGGAACAATTTGTTGACTGGTTCATGGCGCTGGGTGAACCTTACGGCGTTAATCCGGTTATATTCGGCAGTATTTATGTGGGAGCCATACCCGTATTCTGGGCAGCTATTTACTGGCTGGTTAGAAACGTCCGAAATAAAAAATCCGTAAGCGGACCGGTAATCCTGGCTTGCTGCTGCGCCATATCGGCCTATGTATACCTTATTTTTGTTGGCGAAAATGTTCCGGCGTGGGTGTATGTGCTGGTTGTGGCCATAATTTTTTACGCTATATATGCTACTCTGAAGAAAGTGAAAACCAAAAAACGTGAAGTTGAGAAAGAACTTGAGGAGGTAAAGTAAATGGCACATGATTTTGACATGATCGTTATCGGCGGTGGCGCGGCCGGACTCACCTCCAGCGGGATGGCCGCCAGTTTGGGTGCCAAAACCATGATGGTTGAAAAAGCGCGTCTCGGCGGCGACTGTACCTGGTACGGCTGCATTCCCAGTAAAATTCTGCTGAATAAGGCGAAACAGGCAAAAATCTCAGGCAATCCCGTTGATTACGCTGAAATTGCGCGTTCCCTCGATGAAATCCGTGAAGAGGTTTATGAGGATGCGGATCATCCCGATATTTTCCGGAAGATGAACGTGGATGTTCGTGAGGGCGAGGCTTCTTTTAAAGACAAAAACACGATCATCATTAAAAGGGAAAGCGGCGAAACGGAAACCGTCACCAGCCGGTATTTTCTCATAGCAACGGGAAGCAGAGCGTTTATACCGCCGATTCCCGGGCTGGATAAAACGCCATACCTGACCAACCACACGTTGTTTGATATGAAAACGCAGCCGAAAAGCATGATTATTATCGGCGGCGGCCCGATTGGTTCGGAGATGGCGCAGGCGTTTCAGCGGCTTGGCACGCAAATTACCATAGTGGACAAAAACGAAAGAATTTTATCGAAGGATGAGCCGGAGCTGACCTCCATTATTCAGAAAAAACTGGCTGAAGAGGGGGTGAATATTGAGTTCGGCTCTGATGTGAAATCGGTAACGGGTGATGAAAACGAAGTTCAGGTAATCATCTCGAAGGATGGTGACCAAAAAACGCTAAAAGCCGAAAAACTGCTTGTAGCCACAGGCCGTGTGCCAAATATTGAATCTCTGAATCTTGATGCAGCCAGAGTAAACTACACCAAACGCGGTATTCAGGTAAACGACAAATGCCGGACCAGCCGGCGGAATATTTACGCCGCAGGGGATGTGACGGGCCGTTACCAGTTTACGCACATGAGCGAGCACATGGCAAAAGTGGCCGTTACCAACGCGCTGCTCAAAGTGCCGATGAAAATCGATGCCCGGCACGTTCCCTGGTGCACCTTCACAGATCCTGAAATGGCGCATACCGGCGCGACCAGAGCTGAATTGAATAAGCGGGGAGTCCGCTACGAAACGTACAGG
>PXAI01000223.1 GCA_003567135.1 Balneolia bacterium
CCACTAACCGGTAAATGTACATACCACTCGAAAGTCGTGAAGCGTCGAAGGTGACGGTATGTTGGCCTGCGTTCATTCTGCCGTTTACCAGAACCTGTACACGCTGACCAAGCAGGTTGTAGACTTCCAGCCGTACATCTGTAGCCTCAGGGAGGGAGTAGTTAATCTGAGTTGTCGGATTGAAAGGGTTGGGGTAGTTTTGGTTCAACTCGAACTTGGTAATTACCCCGGTTTCCTCATCATCAAAATTGGTTGGCATACAGGTTCCCCAAATCGGGAAAAAGTCTGGCTCCAGAGTGGTTCCTTCCGCAAAGCCATTTGGCTCACTATTAAAATTTTCTACACACCATCCGCTCAAATCCTGATTAAAACTTTCAGCATTTCTAAGGAAATATTGCATTTGCGTAACAGAAGAAACGTCCCAGTTTCCTATAGGCTGGTTAAAGCTTTTGGCTTGATTAAACATTTGAGCCATATTCGTTACATTACTTACATCCCAGTCTTCGATCGGCTGATTAAATGAGTCAGTCATTCTAAATGTTCCGAGCATAGTCGTAACGCTGCTCACATCCCAACTCCCGATATCCTGGTTAAAACTTTCAGCTTGAGAGAACATAAAGAACATATCTTCTACACTACTCACGTCCCAGTTACCAATATCTTGATTAAAGTCGAAGGCCGCATTAAACATACTCCGCATTTCTGTCACACTTGAAACATCCCAGTTACCAATTGGTTGATTGAATACGTGGGCTCCGTAAAACATTAGCCGCATGGTTGTTACACTACTTACATCCCAGTGCCCGATTTCCTCGTTAAAGTTCGAAAACCCACTAAAAAGCTCCCTCATATCTGTTACACCGCTGGTGCAGGTGGTTGATGCATTTTGAGAAGTAATTTCCTCTTTGGTACGTTTAGTATAAACGGTCCCATTCACTTCTCCGGTATCACCAACCTCTGCATCCGTGCAGAAGATGGTTCCGTTTTCTTCGAAAAAATCTTGTCCCTGTGCTGTTGAAAAAAGTGCAATTATTACCATAAATAGAAACCCTGTATGTATAACTATCCGTAACATATCTTAACCTGATTTTAAGTTTGTATTGTCATTATATATGGGGTATAGGATAAATTGTATAAAAATTTTAGCGCTTCTCTTGAATATATGAGTCGAGCATACTATACCGTCCCTTACCTAATAAATCATTAATTGGTTATAACATAGTTGTGATATCCCTACATCTCAATACTTAGAAGTAAGTATTATTTGTAAAAAAAGCGATATTTCAGCAGGGGAGGGTGATGATCACAGAAACTCCATCACCAGGCTGGCTGGAGAACGAGGCTGTTCCCCCAAGAATGGCAGCGCGTTTTTTGATGTTTTTTAAACCAATACCATGTTGCACACCTTCCGTACCCTTAAAACCTATCCCATCATCTTCAATGGTCAAAACAAGCTCTCTTTCATGATGAATCAATTGTATTTCGGCACGGGTGGCCTTGCTGTGCTTTTCTATATTTTGAATGGCTTCCTGAATGATGCGGTATAATTGCACCGTCACGGTCTCTGATAAAACTTTGGGAACATCCAGTACCTGAAATGCATATTCAATATCACTGTTTCGATTTGTTTCTGAAATAAGGTGACGAACCGTTTCATCCAATCCGGTTATCTGAAAGCCCTGAGGTGAAAGTTTGTGAGAGATAAAGCGCACATCTTCAACAACGTTTTGTATCTCATCAATCAGTTTGGCAGGTTTAAGCAAATCTTGTTCGATATCTCTTCGCAGCTGCCCCAATTTGCTGCCAATATTATCATGTAAATCCATGGCCACCCTATTTCGCTCCCGCTCTGTGCCATCTATGTAGGATCTCAGATTTTTATTTTCAAGTATACGGACTTTCTCGTTTGCTGCCAGCTGTTTCTTTTCCACCACTCTGACCTGCCATGCCAGTCCGCTGATCAGAAATATAATTTCCAAAACCGAACCTATTTGAATAGGAGTAAATAATGTATTGGGACGATTCAGGATCCCAAACTCTGATAGGATGAAAAGTATACCGGCGAATAAAACAAAAGCAAAAGCCACTATGAATAAACTGGCCGTAAAAAGTTCAATTTCGAGGTATTTAATGGCGGTCAGAAATGCAATAAATATTGAAGTCAGGATAGCAGCATACAATACAAAAAGCACATATGTCACGTTGGTGTACATCCATTCGGTGAAAAATAGATGCAAAAATGCTATGCCGGCTACTATTAATACTAAACCAAGTAGTAATCGGTGAAGTAATGGGAACGTTACCCGGGTTCGGAAATACGATATGGTGAATATATTGAAGGTGATGATCAGGATGTAACTCAGAAAAATGCGAATATTACCTCCAAGTATTGCTGAGTCGGGGTAGAGATACTGATGCGCTAAACCAATATCAGTAAATACAAACAGTCCCAAAGTAGCCACATAGCACAAATACCAAAAATAAATGGAACGTAATGATATCAGCCAGGCAATGAGCGTAATCAAAACAACGATAGCAAACACTCCAAAATAGATGCCAATAAATGCGTATTGCCTCTGTTGCGATGCCATGAAGGTATCGGTTAGCCAGATTTTTACAGGGTAATCAATAGAGGAGCGTCGTTTGTCCAGCAAAAAGAGAACATCAATGGATTCTGCCTGACCTGATGCGAGTTCAAACACAAAATTGAAATGCGGCCGGTCTCTGGTAGAAAAAACAGTAGCACGACCAGTTTCAGCCATAGTTACCCATTCATCACTTCCTTCTACGCGGGTATAAAGTGTAATAAAATTTATGTGAGGATTTTGTATTTCAAGCAGCCATTCATTTCTGTCTCCCGGTAGAGAAAACGTAATACCTGCCCAAAGATAATCCTGTATAAAGCCATTAAAATAATCACCTTTGAATGAAGATTGTGCCATTCGATTCCAAACATAATCAGGATCAACTAAATATGCGGTTGTGTCCACAGATAGCATATCGGTGATAAAAGTACCATCATCATCAGGCCCAATGCTGTAATTCTGTACTTGCCCTGATACCGCGGAAACCGATACCATTGTGATCACAATCGCAAAAGTAATCATCGTTCTTACAGTCATATTCATCACGTTACTGTAAACCGTTGGCATTCGCTACCGTGATTAGTTCCTTTATATTCGTGATGTCCAGTTTTTTGTAAATATTCCTGCGATGCGTATTTACAGTATGAGGGCTCAGGAAAAGAATTTCAGCGATTTCGGATGATGTTTTTCCCTGAGCCGTTAGAGTTATGATTTCCTTTTCCCTTTTAGTCAAAAATAAAACTTTAGAAGCATCAGCCGAATCTTCATCGTAATTTTTAATTACCGGATTTTGATACTTACCGGTGGTGATTATGTCATTAAGCGCTTTCAACAAATCTTGTTCTCCAAAATCTTTAAGCAGTACTCCGTGGACTCCTTGCTCTTTAGCTTTATTAAGTATAGCCGGACTATTATACATGGTGAGAACAAGAATCCACATATCAGGGTAGTCGCGTCGAATTTCCGGGAGGATATCAAGCCCGCTTTTTTGAGGTAAATTTATGTCCAGAATCAGGATGTTGCATTGGCCGGTATGCAGCGCTTCTAATAATTTCTCCGCCGATTGGAAATTCCTCACAGGACTAAATGACCCGGAGTTCCCAAGTATTCTCTTGATGCCATCGGTTACAATCTGATGATCTTCACATATAAACACAGAATAGTACATAATCTCTCTCTCTTGATATTAACAAAATCTGCAAGTGTGGAATATGCGTAATAAAGCAAAAATAATTACTTGAATCAAATTGTTAAATTATAATAGCTTGACAATTCTTCGGTACACTAGAATTGTGTGGGATCATAAATCCGTTATAAAGACCGTAATGCCTGATCCGGTTTACGCGGATAGTGTTATATTCAGCATCCTGAAAGAAGCGGGGATCAGTTTTCGGTGAAGGGGATACTGCCAAAGAGAACGGCCAGATCAAACCCAACTTATTCATGATTCCCATATTCATTAATACAATTGCTACAATCTGAAAGGGCAACATCATCCCCATTTTCCATCCCCCAAAACTCTTTTCCTGCGCCAAACATCCACAATCCATTGATTCACACGTTTTATATACCAAAGCGGGAACACAAACTGGGCATTTCTTGGTTTCCTTGCTTATCTTCGTATACTTACACGATTTTAGATTCGTTTTGAATTACAATAGTATTAGCATTGAAATAAATACCCTCTATGAATAAAAGTTTATTAATCTGGGCTTCAGCGATTATTCTGCTTGTTGTCTCAGGATACGTGGTTTACTCCGTCGTCAAAAGTGATTCAGCTAACGCGCAGTCTCCGGCCCAGTCCGAAAGACAAGCGGAACCAACGGCAGAACCGTCAGCGCATTACACATCGGTATCTTCAACCAATCCGGAACACCTCGAAATTGATATTCGCTGGGTTAAGGGAAATCCGGAAGGGGACATTCAGATCGTGAAGTTTTCTGATTTCCAGTGTCCGGCCTGTAATATCGTGCGCCCACACCTCGACCGCATTGTAAATGAAAGGGATGATGTTTATGTAGTTTACAAACATTTTCCGCTGAGGGGCTCTCACATGTACGCGCTCCCGGCTGCACAGGCCGCAGAAGCCGCGGGACGCCAGGGTAATTTCTGGGATATGCACAACAAGATTTTTGCTGATCAGAGCCAGTGGTCAAGAGAAACCGGCCAGCAGGTGATGAACCGGTTCAGAAGATATGCCAGCGAACTGGACCTTAATTCCGAGCAGTTTGAGGCAGATATGCTGTCTGATGAAGTCATGCGTATTGTGATGAACGATCAGCAGGAGGGTGGAAATCTGGGCGTACGAAGCGTGCCCGGCGTATTCGTGAATGGCAAAACCATACCTAATTATCGCATTTACAACGACTTCCTGAACGCAGTTCTGGAACATAAATAACGCCTGTCTTTTCTGGCTGATGAAATATAAAACCGGATTTATTCTGATCCTGATACTGAGTTTTGCGGGTTTTCTCGACTCGCTTTATCTCACGTTTAATCATCTCTACGGCGCAATTCCCGACTGCGGCGTTGTGGACGGATGCGACACCGTCACAACCAGCGAGTACTCCGAAATAGCCGGAATTCCCATCGCCATTCCAGGAACGCTCTTCTATTTATTCGTATTCCTGATGTCGGTTTTGTGGTTTGATAAACAACCAAAATGGATTCCAACGCTGCTAACGGGTCTGGCATTTCCCGCGTTTCTGTTTTCAGCCTGGCTCGTCTATCTTCAGCTTTTTGTGATTGAGGCGATTTGCATATTCTGCATGTTCTCCGCATTTACCTCGACATCAATATTTATCATTTCCGCGCTGCTGAAGTTTAAAGGCACTCAGTAATCAATCAGCTGCCTGAGTTTTTCTGAAAGGCGGTTGCAGGCCAGATATCCGTTTTCGAGAATTTTGTTTGTCGGAATTGGCGTATCCAGAGAGGAACAGCGCATCACCGGCGCATCCAGAGAGCTGAAGCAATTTTCGGTGATCCATGCTGATATTTCGCTCATCGGGCCCATGAATTCGCTGTGTTCCTGCAGGAGAAGTACACGTCCCGTTTTTTCGGTGGTTTTTCTAATGGAATCGTAGTCGAGGGGAACGAGGGAGCGTAAATCGAGTACTTCGGTTTCGATTTTTGAAGTTTTGCTGAGTTCTTCAGCCTTTTCGAGCGCCCAGTGCACGCCCATACCGTATGTGATGATGGAAAAATCGGTGCCTTCCCGCCGTACAGCCGCCTTGCCGATTTCCTCCGGCACGGACTTCACAGGAAAATTTCCCTTGATGCTTCGGTAGAGCACTTTATGCTCAAATACCATCACCGGATTCGGATCAGCCAGCGCGGCATAGAGAAGGTTTTTGGCATCTTCAACATTGGAAGGCACCACGATTTTCAGGCCGGGATGCTGCATGAACCAGCTTTCGGGGCTTTGTGAGTGGAACGGGCCAGCGCCGACTCCGGCTCCGTAGGGCGCGCGAATCGTAACATTTAGCGGCGGACTCCATCTGTATCTGGATTTCGCCAGATTGTTCACAATCTGATTAAACGCGCAGCTGATAAAATCGGCAAACTGCATTTCCACGATCGGGCGGTAGCCTTCAAGTGCCAGGCCAATGGCTGCACCAACGGCACCGGATTCAATAATTGGGGTATTTCGTACTCTGTCGTGACCGTATTTTTCCAGAAATCCTTTGGTCACTTTAAACGCGCCTCCGTACTCGGCGATATCCTGGCCGATGATCAGCGTTTTTTCATCCTCCTCAAAAACCTGGTGCAGCGCGCTGATTACGCCTTCAATATACCGTCCTTCCTCTGTTTTACTGCTTCCGTTTGATCTGATTTTATCCGGTTTTGTCAGCGAAGTATTCACCGGTGCCCAGACCCGGTCCAGTTCTGCCTGTTGATCAAACTCCGGGGGATCGGATTTCAGCGCACGTTCAAGATGGGGTTGAAAGTGGTCATCCGCGTTCAGTTCGATTTCATCAATCTGATCCTGACTCAAAACTTCCTCTTCCAAAAGCAGATTTTTAAACTGATCGATAGGATCTTTTTTCGACCATTCCTCAATCAGCTCATCAGGCACATATGCAGTTCCGGAAGCTTCCTCGTGTCCGCGCATGCGGAAGGTCATCGCCTCAATAAAAACGGGCTTTTGTTCTTTAAGTGCATATTCCCGGGCTTCCTGAATTGTTTGCTGAACTTCGGCAAAGTTGTTGCCGTCAATCCGGATTCCCTTCATGCCGTATCCGGCCGCTTTATCCACAAGAGCTTTACAGCGGAACTGTTCACGAATAGGCGTTGAGAGGGCGTAGCCGTTATTTTCAACGAGGAAAATCATCGGTAAATCCCATACGGCTGCGAGGTTCATCGCCTCGTGAAAATCACCTTCGCTGGTGGCGCCTTCACCACAAAATCCCAGCACAACTGCATCTTCCTTCTGAAGCTTTTTTGCCAGCGCCAGGCCGGTTCCAACGGGAAGCATCGAGCCCAGGTGAGATATCATCCCGATAATTTTGTATTCCGGAATTCCGAAGTGGAAGGATCTTTCGCGTCCGGCCGAAAAGCCGTCTTTTTTGCCGAGCAGCTGACAAAACAAGTTATAAAGCGGAACCTTGCGGGTAGTGAAAAGACCGAGATTGCGGTGCATCGACATTACATAGTCTTGCTGTTGCAATGTGCGGGCCACACCCACACAGATAGCCTCCTGACCAATCCCTGAAAACCATTTCGCTATTTTATTTTGCCGCAACAACTTAAGCATCTTCAACTCTATGCGGCGGGGTAGTACTAAATCAAAATATGCGGCCTTTGCCTGTTCAGTATTTAAAAAAAAATCCTTCTTATACATTATTGTTTAAAAAATCCGTAATTTTGTGGTTCTGTACAGCTCAAAAAAATTTGTTTATCGGGTTGAGTTGATGCAGGACGGGTTTCTTGGAGGCCCGGAACCCTGAAATATGTTATGCAAGATACTTCTTAATTCCTATTAAAACAGTAAATCTTAACCGAAGAGGGTTAACTCAAAACTTGATTATAGTTGATCAAATACATACGAACTCACTGATAAATCGGACAGCGCTGGCAACAGCCCGGTATTTTGAAAGAGGGGTTCATATGATCAACAGTATGACAGGTGTTTGTTGCGATCTGACTGTTAACTTTAATGATGCGCGTAAATCGCCGTTAAACGGAACAGCTTGGGTTGCAATTTTTGTTATAAGGGCGTGTTGTTTTCAGTTAACAACCACGCTAAACACTCATCATAAAAGGTAAGGGACCATACCAAATGAAAGCATTAGGCAGACAAATACTGGTCGAGTATTACGACTGCGACGAAGACGTTATCAACGACGTTTCACAAATTGAATCCATTCTTCTTGACGCTACCAGAAAGTCGAAAGCCAGTATTATCTCCCACAATTTCCACAAATTCAGTCCCCATGGCGTAAGTGGAACCGTTGTGATCGCTGAATCTCACATCGCTATTCACACGTGGCCCGAATACGGCTACGCGGCGGTTGATATTTTTACTTGCGGCGAGACGATCGATCCCTGGATTATTCAGGATCATATTCGCGAATACTTCCATTCCGGCAACGTTTCCAGTATGGAAATGAAGCGCGGCCTGTTCAGAGTTGCTGAGGGCGAAGAACTTTTATTTAAACCAAAAGATGCTCCGAGTTTCGCATCTAACTCATAATATTAAAATCATTATTTCACGCTTATGATGGTCAAAAACCCCGAAATCTTTTCTCTTGTTAAAGGGGCATCTGAAGGGAACACCAAGCTTAATTCTTTTGATAACGCGCTGCTGAATGCCGGAGTCGGGGATACCAATCTTGTTCGTATGAGCAGCATCATCCCGCCAAACTGCGAACTGGTTGATGAAATTATCCTGCCCAAAGGCGCACTGATTCCCATCGCTTACGCCGCGATTTCTTCAGAAAATCCGGGCGAGACGATTTCTGCTGCTATTGGCGTCGGCCTTCCTGAAAATCCGGGTGAACCTGGTTTGATTATGGAATTTGAAGACATCCGTCCGCTTTCTTATGTTGAGGAAGTAGTCCGGCAGATGGTCGTGGATGGCTACAAATTCAGAAATCGCAAATACCGCGAAATTCTGACGCTCGGCATTGAGCACAAAGTAGAAAAAACGGCCTCTGTTTTCGCAGCAGCCGTACTTTGGTATAAGTAAATATCGGTTTTCTTATCACTTTTCTGAAAAGGCCGGCTGCTTATGTGGCTGGCTTTTTTCATATATCATAGTTCTTTAAACTCATCTGAATCATGTCTCTTCAATACAACGAATATTACAACGAGAAAACAGGCCTGACAATCGGCCTGAAGCGTCAGCTATTTTGCGAACAATCTGATTACCAGAAAGTGGAGGTTTTCGAAACCGATACGTGGGGGAATTTAATGACCATCGACGGGATGGTGATGCTCTCCGAAAAAGATGAATTTGTGTATCACGAAATGATGGCGCACGTGGCAATGTTCACGCATCCGAATCCTGAAACCGTTCTTATCATCGGCGGCGGTGACGGCGGAACCGTGCGCGAAGTGATGCGTCATCCTTCCGTAAAACAGGTTGATATGGTTGAGATCGATGAAACCGTGGTTCGGGCATCAAAGCTGCACATGCCGGAAGTGGGCGATTTCGACAACCCGAAACTGAACGTGATCTACGAAAACGGACTGACGTTCGTGGAGCAGCCTCCGAAAAAATACGATGTAATCATCATCGACGGATCTGATCCCGTCGGTCCTGCCGTTGATCTGTTCAAAAAAGCGTTTTATCAGCATTGCTACAATTCGCTGACTGATAATGGCGTACTCGTTTCCCAAACCGAATCCCCGTTTGTGGAGCATTATCACGACAGTATGCGAAGCGTATTTGGCGCTCTCAAAGAACTCTACGCATACTCAGCCTGTTTCCTCACGTTCATTCCGCTTTATCCTACAGGGATGTGGTCGATGGCGTTTGCGAGCAAGGGCCCGAAGCCTCACGGTGAGGAGGTCAACGCGCGCATCTCAAAAGGGATGGAAACATTCGGCGATAAACTGAAGTACTACAATCAGGAAATTCACCACGGGGCATTTGCGTTACCTAACTTCGTGAAGCAGATTTTTGCTGATTAATATCCACCAATCATAGCCCGGATGCGGCGTATAAGCTTACTTGTCCTGTTGATAGTGCCGGTACTGTCAGGCCAGGCTTATACTATGCCCTATGATGTTTCCGGGGATCGTTTTGAGGTAATCTGGCTGGCAGACGGACGCGAAAATCGTCTGCCGGCAAATCTCCGTGAAACCGCCTCGCCCGACAGCCTTTCGCCGCAGATCACGCACATCTTCGAAAGCTTTACTGCAGAAGGTTTTTTCAACGCAAGGCTGGATACCGTTCGGGTCTCTGAGAGTCGCGTAAGAATCGAAACGGAGCGCGGGTGCCGGTTCAGAATCAGCGCTGTTGAGTTTTCTGAAAAGGGGGATGAGGAAATTATTCAGGATGGATTTCGTCCGTTGCTGCAAACCGGCCAGCACTACAACAACCGCCGCGTTGAGCAGGATATTCAGGCGCTGATTTCATTTTACGAGCGCAGGGGGCACATGCTCGCCAGGGTTCACGTTGATACCATCGAACCGGATTCCGGGCGATGTGAAGTAGCGCTTGGTTTCAACGCGGAGCCGGGTCCGGTTTTGACAGTATCCGACCAGATTATGCCGGAGCTTCGGCGGAATAATCCCGAATACATCAGGCTGGCTTCCGGTGTAAGAGAAGGAGCGAGGATCACCCCGAGACTTCTGCGAAATGCGCGTCTGAATCTGGAGAATACCGGCCTTTTTGCCAGTGTGGATGAGCCGGGAATCGCGGAATCGGACGGAGAATATATTATCATTCACAATCTTGAGGAGCAGCGAACCAACGCCTTCGATCTGATTGTGGGATATGTGCCGCAGCAGGGCGGCGGTCAAACGCTGGTTGGTACGGGGCATCTGAATATCCGCAACGCGATTTTAAGTGGCAGCGATCTGGATATCGAGTTTGAGCGGCTGGAGCAGTTTGTCACCCGCCTGGATGTCGGCTACGAGGCGCAGTGGCTGTTTGGTGAGCCCATCGGTGCGGCGGTCTCATTTCACATCCTTCAGCAGGACAGCACCTATCAGGTGAGGAATATCCGGCTGGAGGGTAGTTACGGCCTCAGCGCCACGACCAATATTATCGGAACCCTGCGCAACGAGGTGACCGCCTCAACGCCGAGGCCGGGCATCCCGCTTACCGTACTCGACGGCTCCGGAGTTTACGGCGGCGTCGGGATAGTATACCGCCAAACGAATCAGCTGATTAATCCTACGCGCGGTATTGAAGCGAGGTTTCTGGCAGAAACAGGCATTCGAAGAATCAACGATGATCTGGCCGCGGAGTTTACGGATCGCACGCGGCTTCGACAGCAGCTTTTTCACGGGAGACTGCGAACCTACGTGAATCCGTTTCGACGCCAGGTTATCGCCAGTTCCCTGAACGGATTTGTTAATCTGACGCCCGAATTCACCGAAACCGATCTGCACCGTTTCGGAGGCGCCCGATCCCTCCGCGGATACCGGGAAGAGCAGTTTTCAGGCGGCCGCGTAGTCTGGGCGGATACAGAATACCGCTATCTGCTGGATCGCTACTCCAACGCCTTCATTTTCGGAGCTGCCGGCTGGTACGAACGCCCCGCGCTCATCACTGAGCCCGAAACAACAAGTCCCGTACGCGAATGGCTCTACTCCTGGGGGTTAGGCTTCTCATACAACACACCCATCGGCATCATGCGCTTCACCTACGCGCTCTCCCCCGAAGATTCCATCGGAAACGGAAAAGTGCATTTTGGTATTTCGACAAGAATTTAGGTCGCTGTGCTTCAGTTTTGAGTGATGAGTGATGAGTGATGAGTGTTGAGTTGCTGGTTGCTGGTGCCTAAATATGGTTGACGTGATTAGTTAACTTTTATCCTTTTTACCGAGGTTAAAGGTGACCGGGTTATTGCGCTAACCAATCTCAATTTCTTTTGTACAGTTTGTATAGTGTCGGTATAATCGTGCGTAAGCTCATTTTGAATTTTGAATTTTGCACTTTGAATTCTCTTCTCTTCTCTTCCCATTCTGAACTCTGAATTTTTGAATTCTGAATTGATAAACCGTCGATAACCCGTATATTTGGGTTTCCATTCTTTGCCGGTGTGGCGGAATTGGTAGACGCGCACGACTCAAAATCGTGTTTCGCAAGAAGTGTCGGTTCGAGTCCGACCACCGGTACGAAG
>PXAI01000176.1 GCA_003567135.1 Balneolia bacterium
GAGCTGGAATCTTCTTGGTAACCCTTTTGCAGCACCACTTAACTGGGCCGCTGAATCTTCGTGGACTAAAAATAATATTGCGAACTTCGCATATATCTACGATCCGGAAAACGATCAGTATTTTGCAACTGCTGATGGTGGCGAGGTTCCGGAAGTTCTTACTACACCAATAATTGCCCCATATCAGGCATTTTGGGTGAGAGCAAGCAATTCATCACCGAACCTAAGTGTTGAAGAGGATGCGCGGGTGCTGGATAATCCAAATAGTGAGTTATTCAGCCAGGAAGAGGTTAAACAGCTTACCCTGCGTATTGAGGCCGATGGAACAAGCGCGGCTACCCTGATTCGGTTCGGAGAGCAGTACTCAAAAGAATTCGACATGCAGCAGGATGGGTTTTTCCTCGCACCGTTGTCAGGAAGCTTCTCTTACATATACACGTTAAATGATGGTATTTCCACCATGATCAAAAGCCTGCCGGATGAGTTAAGTGAAACACTGCATATTCCGGTTGAGCTGGGTAAAATAGCCAATTATGAGATTTACAGCGGCGAGGCGGTTATCAGCTGGCCGGTATTTGAAGGGATTCCGCAGTCGTGGGAAATTCTGTTACAGGATAATCTAAGCGGAGCTCAAGTTGACCTGGCTAAGGAAAACGAGTACGCCTTTACACTTGAAGCAGCGTCGACTTCGGGCAAGCTTACTCGTGATGACCTGACCGTTGGAAACAGTCCGGTTATGAAATCACTCAGTGATACGCCGAGGTTTACCATAATTGTGAACACGGAGTCGGCTTCATCGGCACCTTTCGACGGCGACTTACCGCGTGAAATCGCCCTGAATCAAAACTATCCTAACCCGTTCAACCCAACCACACAGATCAGCTATGATCTACCTGAAAGTACGGATGTCCGTCTTGATGTCTTTAACGTTCAGGGGCAAAGAGTGGCTACGTTGGTAAACAGTGCGCAAACCCCGGGATCACATAGCGTAAGTTTTGATGCCAGCAGGCTTTCCAGCGGGGTGTATATTTACAGACTAACTGCAGGTTCAAAAGTACTGACAAAAAAAATGATGCTCATCAAGTAGAGAAGTAGTGTTAGGCGAAAAAGCCGGTTCACATAAATACGGGAATTCTGTTCGCATTTTCAGAATTCATCCGAATTAGTGGATCGGCTTTTGTTTTTGTACAGTTCCTTTCGTACAAATAAAAAGGCCTGTCAAGCTGGAAAAGCCTGGCAGGCCATTTTTTACGTATATATCACAGATAACCTATTCATCCTCATCCATAACCGGATTCTCCGTCATGCGATCTTCAGGCTCCTTAACAAACATCCAGGACACGGCGGAAAGGCCGACCGTAACGGCGCAGACGAGCATCAGGATGGTTTTATTGTCGACGGCTTCAACGATCTCGCCAATGGCAAAACTTGAAACGAGCTGTGGTAAAACTACGGAGAGGTTGAACAATCCCATATACAATCCCATCTGGTTCTGGGCGACTTTCTGGCTCATAATAGCAAAGGGAAGGCTGATAATGGAGGCCCAACCGATACCGACAACCATCATCAGAATATATATGGCGTAGGGTGACTGGCCCATAAACAAGATCATCGTGTAGCCGGCCGCCATCACAAACAGGGCAACGGAGTGCGTCTTGATCCTGCCGTATTTATTAGCCAGCGGTTCAAGCAACAATACAGGAATAAGCGCTGCAACGAGGTTTAGCGTAAAAAAACTCCAGTTTACTACGGAGCCGATCTCGACGTTGGACAAATCCGGAATCTGAAATTCCACGAAGGCAAAAAAGTAGATAAACATACTCTGCACACCGATCCAGGAAAAGGAGTGTGCGGCAAGTACTTTTTGAAACCCGATTTTTCCGGCTTCTTCGGGTGATTTTCCGGCTTCTTTTTTGGTGAGCGCCTGAGCGATCAGAATCAGCGAAAGACCAATGGCGAAGTATTCAAAGTAGTAGTTCGGGATTTCAAATCCTGACAAGCGCTTGATGATCGCGTAGATTCCGTACAGTAAAAATCCCCATAGCGGCCGGATGTTCATGAAAACTTCGACGGGAGAAGCGTAGTGTTTTGGGGTAGGATCCTGATCCTCCATCGACCGGGTGATTTCATCTTCATCCTCGCCGTAGCGTCCCAGGTATTTGGGCTCTTTGATGAAAAATGGCGGCACGATCGAGAAGGCGAACACCACCACCGCGCCGATATAAATCAGCGCGATATTGCCAAGCGTGGCACCGATGAAGTAGGAGAGAACCCCGAAACTGCCCGAAATAAACTGCATCCAGGTGTAGCCTTTAGTACGCGCGCGGCCCTCGGGTGTGACATCAGCAATGATGGAGCGCGTTGGGTTAAACGATACGTTAATCGACAGATCCAGAACCATCGAAATTACGATCGCAATACCGAGAATGGCCTCAACGCCCAGCGTAGCCTGTATTAATCCCATATTGGGCAACAGGAGCAACATCAGCGCGGCAAGCGTACCCCCGACAAGGATGAACACCCTTCGCCGGCCGTTCATCACCCAGACGTTATCACTGATAATTCCGATAATTACCTGCCCGAGAATACCGGCAATCGGGCCGGTTGCCCAAACGAGGCCGATATCA
>PXAI01000195.1 GCA_003567135.1 Balneolia bacterium
AAAGAGCCGAAGATCGGACTCGAACCGACGACCTACGCTTTACGAGAGCGTTGCTCTACCAACTGAGCTACTTCGGCTTGGCAAGATTCCAAAGATAGCGAGGTTTTTATCTCATTGTCCACAAAAATCTTTTAGCATTGTTGTGTTTTGCAAGCATTGAACCACTTAATTTGGTAATTTTACTCAACTAAAAATCACACCAACTTTTGCTTTGAAACAGGCCCGGCTTCTTTCTGAAGATGAACTCAAGCGGATTTACGACCGCCTCGCTTTTCAGTTTGCCGAACCCCATGCCACGCTCGAAAACCTCGCTATTGTTGGCATGCAGACCAGGGGCGTTTACATTGCGCGCCGAATCAAAGACCGGATAAAAACACATTTCGGTCAGGATATCCCCTCCGGTGTGCTGGATGTGACGTTTTACCGCGATGATTTCCGCACCAAAATGAAGATGCCAACGGTGCAGATCACCGATATACCGTTTGACCTGTACGGAAAAGACGTTGTGCTTGTGGATGATGTGCTCTACACCGGCAGAACGGTGCGCTCGGCCCTGGATGCACTCATGGATTTCGGACGCCCCGCGAGTATCCGGTTTTGCTGCCTGATCGACCGCGGCCACCGCGAGCTGCCGCTTACCGCCGATTACAAAGGGATGGTCGTACCCACTACGCTTCAGGAAGAGGTTCGCGTAAAAATCCACGAAATTGACGGCGAAGAAGCTGTTTATGTGGTAGATGTTGCCGGAAAATCGCCGGAGGTGCCGCATGAGTGAGTATAGTTTTTCACAGCGCCACCTCATCGGCCTGGCTGATTATTCAGCCAACGACATCCTTCACGTGATTGAAAATGCCGGATATTTCCGCGAAGTGCTGGACCGCCCGGTTCCGAAACTTCCTACGCTGCGCGATAAAACGATTGTAAACCTTTTCTACGAAAACAGCACACGTACACGACTCTCTTTCGAGCTGGCGCAGAAGCGGATGGGAGCCGATGTCGTCAACTTTTCGAGCAGTTCTTCGAGCGTCGGTAAAGGTGAATCGCTGAAGGATACGATCCGGAATATTGATTCGATGAAGATTGATATGGTGGTGGTGCGTCATGAAAGTCCCGGCGTGCCCGATTTTCTCACGCGCTGTGTGGATGCCGTCATTATCAACGCCGGCGACGGCGCGCACGAGCATCCGACTCAGGCGCTGCTGGATATGTTTTCCATGAAGCAAAAACTTGGGAAACTGAGCGGGCTTAAAGTTGTCATTATCGGGGATATCCTGCACAGCCGTGTAGTAAGGTCAAATATTATCGGCCTCAAAAAAGTCGGTGCCGAGGTGATCGTTTGCGGTCCCGGCACGATGATGCCCCTTTACATTGAGGATCTGGGCGTAACCGTATCGCACAATCTGGAGGAATGTCTGGAATGGTGTGATGTGGCGATGTCGCTGCGGATCCAGCTTGAACGGCAGGAAGGAACGCTGTTTCCGAGCCTGCGCGAATATCACAACAGATTCGGGATCAGGATGGAGCATCTCGAAAAATACCCCGATTTCGTTGTGATGCACCCCGGTCCGGTAAACCGCGGGGTTGAGCTTTCAGACGAAGTAGCCGACAGCGACCGCGCCATTATTCTGGATCAGGTAACAAACGGACTGGCCGTTCGCATGGCCGTTCTGTACCTGCTCAGCGGACGCGCCTCCGGCCAGCCTTTATAGCTCGCCTGAAAGACTTTTCCGGCAGATCAGTTCTTTTATTTTTATCACTTTGTGAGGTTATGGAAAATCATTCAGAGCGGATACAGCTGTTTCTGGGCTGTAAATCCGTTGCGGTGGCCGGTATATCCGCGAAGCCTAAAACCGGAAATAATATCGCCAAAAAGTTTATCAACGCGGGATACACGGTTTATCCCCTGAATCCCGGACTGGAAGAGTGGCAGGGCCTGTGCTGCTATCGCGATCTGGATCATCTTGTGGGTTCCGGAATAACCCCGGAGGCGGTCATGATTGTCACGCGCCCGGAGATCTCGGCCGAAATCGTCAGAGCGGCCTTCCGACTGGGGATCAGGCACATCTGGATGCACGGCATGATGGGAATAAACCCGGGATTTGGTGCAAGGCTTGACGCCAACCTGCGAAGCGTTGACGAAACCGCCGCCGCCGAGGCCGAAAAAGCCGGCGTCAACGTAATTGCCGGAAGCTGCCCCATGCAGTTCATCGAACCGGTTGACCCGTTTCACAAATGCCTGAAATGGGTTAATGTGAAAGCAGGGAATTTGAAGTTATAGTGGCGGAGAGCCAGAAAGAGAAATTCAGAATTCAGAGTTCAAAAATTCAGAATTGGGGGTTTCGCTGCTGTCCAGGAAAAGTTGGTTTATTTTGAAAAGGCGATTCTATTAAAACCAGGTCTCGGATAAAATGGGCTTAAGTATAAATTCACAACGATGACTGGCCTGAAAATGGTTAACAGAGTTGTACTGTAAAAATCCCCCTTTGAAGGTAATGGTACTAACATTAGTATATAAATAGCGGTGTTTTTTTGGTATATTAGATCAAAAACGCCATGAATCTTACACCTTCTCTGCAACTGTCGGATCAATTACGCCGGCGCCTCAAG
>PXAI01000159.1 GCA_003567135.1 Balneolia bacterium
GTATCCACAACGTCGGTGGAGGTCAGCCCGTAGTGAATCCACTTTTTTTCTTCGCCCAGCGTTTCGGAAACGGCGCGCGTAAACGCCACTACATCATGCCGCGTAGTTTCCTCGATCTCATGAATTCTGTCGATATCAAATGTCGCTTTTTCGTAGAGCAGATCCACATCTTCAGCGGGGATGTGCCCGAGGCGGCTCCAGGCTCTGCACGCGGCGAGTTCCACTTCGAGCCACGACTGAAACTGAAATTCCTCAGTCCAGATGGCTTGCATTTCAGGGCGGGAATAGCGTTCTATCATGATTTTGAAAAAGGGGCTTTCGGGTTTTAAAAAGGTCAGGTATCGCTGTCGGTGTCGGCGTCGCGTGTTTCGTCCTTCTCTTCATTTTCAGGATCAAGCACTTTTACGCGTACTTTCTGAATCCGGTTATTTTCAACTTTGTGAACGGTCAGCTCGAGATTTTTGAAATTTACGGTTTCGTTCGTCTCCGGAATCCGCTCAAGCAGGTGATATACCAGTCCGCCGATGGTCTCGTATTCGTCCTCGCTGGTGGTAAGTTCCAGGCTGAGAATTTCGCCAACTTCATCCAGATCAATCTTTGAATCGAAAACGTAGTCGCCGTTTTTACGTCGCGTATACAGACGCTCCTGGCCGCTGTATTCATCCTTAAATTCGCCGATAATTTCTTCGAGCACGTCATCCAGCGTTACCAGGCCTTCCGTTCCGCCGTACTCATCCACCACGATGGCAACGTGCGTTTTTTCGCGCTGGAAATCCTTAAGCAGGTCGTCAATTTTTTTGGATGCGGGGATGAAAAACGCCTTACGCGCGTGCAATTTCCAGTTGATTTTATTCATGCCGTTTTTCTGATTCAAAAACGGAAGCAGATCTTTTGAATGGATGATCCCGACGATGTTATCCATGTCGTTTTCAAAAAGTGGAAAGCGGGAAATACTGGTACTTTCGATCAGGTCGATGACGTCGTTCAGCGTCATTTCCAGGTTAATCGCGATCATGTTTACGCGGGAGGTCATCACTTCCTTGACCGTTGTGTTTCCAAATTCGATGACGTTCTCGATGATCTCGCGCTCATCCCCCCGAAGCGTTCCGTGCAGCTCGCCCACTTCAGCGATCGTGCGGATATCTTCCGAAGAAATCGCCTCGCTGGATTTTGGAATCCGGCTCTCCAGCTTTACTGAACTTCTGGAAATTATTTTGGCAACCGGCCCGAACAGAACAAAAAAGAGATAGAGCAGGCCGCTCAGCTTAACCGATATAGACGTTGAATCATTGAAAGCCAGAACTTTCGGCGTGATTTCGGTAAGAACAACAATTATAAACGTGAGGATTACCACTTCGATCGCGTAGACGATCCACTCCGGAATACCGATGTAGCTGGCAAACATACCGGTAAGTACGGCGGCAAAAACGGCGGCAATGATATTGGCAAAGGTGTTTCCAATCAGGATGGTGGCGAGCAGCCTGCGCGGGTGGTCGATCATTTTGCGAACTCGAATCTCCGCGGGATCGAGCAGTTTTTCAGATTCCTCGGAATAGATACGGTTACTCTGCGAGAAGTAGGCGACCTCTGAACTGGAGAAAAAAGCCGAAAAAATCAGCCCGAGCACAATCATGCTGAGGTAAAGGATGACATCGCCCGTTTCAACGGAGGCCGGCAAAGCGGAAGCCGTATTTACCATGCCGGAATCGGCAAGCAAACTTGTAAGAATGAATGGAAAACTAAAGTGTTCCAAAAATGCGACTGGAAGTTGATTTATTTGCTGGAGTTAAACTCAGCCCAAAAGATACGAAATAAGCAACTGATTCGGGATAAGATAAATACACAGATAAACAAAAATCGCCGCCCCGGTATGGAACGGCGATTTTGAAATCAGTTTGCATCAGAAGTTGCTGACGCCGGCAGGCTGAAGTCAGAACGGGAGATCGTCGCTGTCTTCGATGCTGTCTGCAACAACAGACTGGCTGCTGTTCGAGCGGCTCTGCTGTCCGGAAGATTCACGGCTGTCAAGCATGATCATATTTTGCATCTTGATTTCCGTCTTGTAGCGCTTTACGCCCTCGCGGTCTTCCCATTCGCTGTACTGAATTGGGCCCTCAACATAAATTTTGGAACCCTTTTTCAGGTAATTCTGGCAGGTTTCTGCGAGGCGACCCCAGGCAACTACCCGGTGCCACTCGGTGCGCTCCTGCCACTCGCCGTTGGAGTCTTTATAGCGCTCGTTTGTGGCCACGCTCATGTTAGCTACCGCGGTATTGTTGTTGGTATAGCGGACATCAGGATCCTGGCCAAGATTACCAATCAGCATTGCTTTATTTAAAAATGACATAATGTTTTCTCCTTACGTTTATTCGTTGTTTAAATTCTGCCTATATAATCACCGGGAATCAAAATCCTTACAAAAAAAGTGAAAAAAAATTTTGAGTCGGATTGGGTATGATACGTAAGATGAATAAAAACAACATCTATATAGATTGCTTCTTTCACTTACAATATAAGAGAATTCAGGTGTGTTGCTATAGTGGATGGGGAATTCAAAATTCAAAAACTCGTCCGTCCTTTGACGGATGGAAAATTCAA
>PXAI01000272.1 GCA_003567135.1 Balneolia bacterium
GGCTGTTGGGCTAAAACCGGAACAGCCAATAGCACTGATACTATTAGTGTTTTGATCGATTTAATCATGGCAAATAGAACTTATTGTTAAATACGTTTCTTTCATTCAAAATTGCAAAACCTGTGTGGTTCTGCCTGTAATTGCATGCTTCCGGATGGATCACGCGCAACTGGCCTCCTCCAATTTCAGTTGAGGTGCACCGATCATTTTTTTCCGGATGCAAAGCCACCTCCTTTTCCTTTATTGATTACAATCTGCTCCTCAAATGTTGACCGCACACCTGCACCACTCTCCACTTCAATTGTAATGTTCAGGGTGCCACTATCCGGCATTTGATAAACGGGAATATTTGAAAACAGAGCATCCTGCACCCTTGGTAAATAGGGTAAATCATCCGTAAAGGTTACTCTTCTTTCTAAAAGCGAACTGCCTTTGGCATCTGAAATAGTCATTTTCACATATATGATTCCCGAATCAAATCCATTAACATTCAGCACATTAATGTCCAGGTGTTTGCGTTCTTCGCCGCTGACTATTCCATAGTAACTGTTCGTTTCTATCGACTTTACAACGGGTTGTCGTAAATCAAACTTCACGCCGGGCACAACTACCGATTGAGAGAACGTTCCATTTCCTGACACAGCCCTGACAACAAGATCCAATTCCGAATTTGCGGTCTTCATGGGTATTCGGAAATAAGGTGCTGAATTGCCCAGTGTAACCAAATCATCGTGTGTGAAATCAATGGCTGGCATATGACCCGTACCTTCTGGCCAAGCTCTAACTGCTGATCCATCCTCACTTCGATATGAGAACTGATAGCCTGCAATACCGCTTTCCGGGTCGTTGGCCAGTTGCGGCAGAAATACCCTCAATCCGTTATTTCTCGGCTGTACGGCAACTTGTGGAGCCGCAGGCGGAGTGGGATCGGGGTGTCTGATCTCATAGGTTTTCACATCAGAAAACAGCCCGGCATTGTTTTCAGCCCTTGCATGGACATACCAGGTGCCAAACGACGGAAGCTGAACGTTTTCAAACGTAGTTGTTTGAACAACATCAACCTTGTCTCTGTCAGCAAACATTCCCTGGCTGCCTTCAGAATTTTGATTCAGTACCACTTCGATGTTCTTGATGCCGGAAACCGGATCGAAGGGGTCAGCTATTTTTATGGTTCTTCTGTAGTCATTTAAATCAGCCTCCTCAACCTGCACAACAGCTGGAGTACTTGCCGGCAATACGCCCTGAATGATCCTTCCGGTTACAGTACGTGTTGACGGTTGTGCAGGATTATCCACCCAGGGGTAGCCGCTGTTGTTATCGATTTCCTCATCATACCACTGTGGAGGTGTGGCATCCAAAATCAGGGTTCTGCTTTGAGTATTTGAAGTGGCAGAGCCATCTGCTGCTATAGCTCTTGCCTGAAGAATGTATTGAGTTTCATTTTCTGCAAATTCCGGTTCGTTCAGCGTTCCGGTAAGAATCGTATTTCTTCCGGCATAATCTCTCACACCCGGCACTGTTTGCCAATCCATAATGGTTAACCCGTTTTGAGCAAGTAATCTTACTTCGAAACGATTTAAACTTGCGCCGGATGCAGCCAATTCAAGACGCAGCTCATCAGGATTGTGTGTGTACCAAGTCTGCCAGTTACCCGATGCCTGAACGCCTGATAATACTTTTATTCCATAAAGGTTCGGTACAGCAGTTTGCATTATTTGTGGGGTACTACCCGGCAATGTCAGGTGCAGAGATGTATAACCTGCAAAACTATCGCCCGCAGAGGCAACTGTTGAGGAGAAATTGCCCTCTACCGATACCGGTATTCCTGCACGGCTTCTTGCCCTCAGATTTATGTGGTACGCATTCGTAAATTCGTTCTGGGCAACTTCCATGTCTCCGGCTCGTAGCCAGGAATAATGAACAAACGAATTTGCCTTACTGATGGCCAGCGGAGCCGGGTTTGGGCTGCCGGATATGCCCAGTTCCACATTCCCAACTCCATCCATCACATTTTGCCACGGACCGGAAAAATTCCACGAAAGTGTATTTCTGGATATGAAACGGTCCCTGAAGGTGTTTGACGGCGTAGTTTCTGTAAGCCTGTTAAAATTACCGGTAAGGCTGCTGATTGCCGGCGGCTGCAGCCAGTTCTGTAGTTCATCTTTAAATGAGAGAATCTCAGAAGTTGTATATATCGGAGGCGATAGCACTTCATCAGACAAGTTAAGTGGTTGTATATTTATAAAAGTTTCTGAAGGTGGTTGGTTAAATGAAGGAAGTTGGTTAAAAGGCAGGTTTAAGTTACTGGTGCCCGTATTCGAATGATCCATCTCAATATCATCCTGATGTTCCTGATAGAAAATCCTGTATGCATCAATCAGGCTGTAGAGCGTTTCAGACAGCTGGGTTTTCAGAGAAAATAGCTCAGCCATCTTATCGGTATATCCAAGGTGGTTGTCTTTAAAAATATCGAGCTGCCCTGATGCGGCTACATTAAAATCGCCGGCGGCTGAATTGTAGGCATTTCTAAGCTCACTAAACGCAGCGTAATGGATGCCATACCAGAAATTATAAGCTGTACTGTCGAAA
>PXAI01000090.1 GCA_003567135.1 Balneolia bacterium
CCTTCCGCATCATCTGTCTTACAATGATCTCAAAGTGTTTGTCGTTGATCTTCACACCCTGCAGCCGGTAAACCTCCTGCACCTCGTTGACAATATATTCCTGCACGGCAGTGGGTCCTTTAATTGCAAGGATATCGGCCGGGGTAATTGGTCCGTCTGATAAGGGGGTGCCGGCTTTAACAAAGTCGTTTTCCTGGGCGAGTATCTGCTTGGTCAATGGTACCAGGTAATGTTTTTCATCTCCTGTTTTTGAGGTGATGATCACTTCCCGGTTCCCCCGCTTGATCTTCTTTCCAAAAGAAACAACTCCGTCGATTTCAGATACCACGGCAGGATCAGAAGGGTTGCGTGCTTCGAACAGCTCAGTGATGCGCGGAAGACCACCGGTAATGTCACCGGATTTCCCAATGGCACGCGGGATCTTCGCAATAATGGTACCCGGCTTCACCTGCCTGTCTTCCGTGACCACCACATGGGCTCCCACCGGCATGTCGTAGACACGTTCTGTCTTGCCGTCTTTTCCAACAATGCTGATGGACGGGTTGCGGGTTTTGTCTTTGGAATCGATGATCACTTTTTCGTAGTAACCGGTCTGTTCATCAGAATCTGTCCGGTACGTGGTACCCTCCTTCATGTTTTTGAATACCACCTTACCCGGCTGGTCAGATATAATGACCGCATTGTAAGGATCCCATTCACAGATCAAATCCCCGCTTTGTATTTCATCACCATGTTTGAAATACAGGTTGGCACCATAAGGGATATTCTGGCTTGTAAGCACCATCTGGGTGTTTTTGTCAATGATCCGCATCTCTGCTGAACGGCCAATAACCACATGGTATTGGGTTCCGTCATCATGGGTGAATGGCACGGAACGGAGTTCGTCGATCTCCAGCACACCGCCGTATTTTGCATTGATCTTCGATGCGGTGGCAATATTTGATGCGGTACCGCCCACATGGAAGGTACGCAAGGTAAGCTGCGTGCCGGGTTCCCCGATCGATTGTGCAGCAATAACCCCTACGGATTCCCCTTTCTGCACCATGCGTCCGGTAGCCAGGTTGCGCCCGTAACATTTTGTACAAACACCAACTTTCGACTCACATGTGAGCACCGACCGGATTTCCACCGCTTCGATGGGTGATTCGTCAATCACAGAAGATATTTCTTCGGTCAGCTCTTCGCCTGCTTTCACAATAACCTCTCCCGAAGTGGGATGATAGATGTCGTGCAGGGTATTCCTGCCAAGGATACGGTCATAGAGGCTTTCTACGGTTTCTTCATTATTCTTGAGCGCTGTGGCGGTAAGCCCCCTGAGGGTGCCACAATCTGTTTCCGTAATGATCACATCCTGAGCCACATCCACCAGGCGCCGGGTCAGGTATCCGGCATCGGCTGTTTTCAGTGCGGTATCAGCCAGACCTTTACGGGCACCGTGTGTGGAAATAAAATACTCCAGCACCGACAATCCCTCTTTGAAGTTTGAAAGGATCGGGTTCTCAATGATCTCACCGCCCTTGGCCCCGGATTTTTGTGGTTTTGCCATCAAACCGCGCATACCGGATAACTGGCGGATCTGTTCCTTGGAACCCCTGGCCCCGGAATCGAGCATCATGAAAACCGGGTTGAAACCCTGGTTGTCGGCAGTGGTCTTGTTAATCAGCACCTTGGTAAGCCTGGCATTGGTGTGCGTCCATATATCAATGATCTGATTGTACCGCTCATTATTGGTAATAAAGCCCATGCTGTAGTTGCCGCGGACTTCCTCCACCTGTTCGTCTGCCTGGTTGATAAGGATCTGTTTTTCCTCAGGTACAATGATGTCACCCAGGTTAAACGACAAGCCGCCACGGAAGGCCAGATCAAACCCAAGGTCTTTGATGTCATCCAGGAACTGCGATGTACGCGATATTCCGGTTTCCTTCATGATGCCGCCAATGATATCACGAAGGGCCTTTTTGGTAAGCAACTGGTTAATAAACCCGTACCCTTCAGGGATCACAAGGTTAAACAGCACCCGGCCAACGGTTGTTTCAACCAGACTGGTGACCAGTTCTCCCTTTTCCTTTACCGGAACACGTACCTTGATGACGGCATGCAGGTCGGCTGCGCCCTCATTGTGCGCAATGATCACTTCTTCAGGCCCGTAAAAAGTGAGCCCCTCCCCTTTTACCGGATATTCCGGGGTATTCTTGCGAGCTTTGGTCATGTAATACAGCCCCAGGACCATGTCCTGCGAAGGTACGGCAATAGGGGCCCCGTTGGCGGGATTGAGTATATTGTGCGAAGCCAGCATCAAAAGCTGTGCCTCCAAAATGGCGGCATTCCCAAGTGGCAGGTGCACGGCCATCTGGTCGCCATCGAAGTCGGCATTAAAGGCCGTACACACCAGGGGGTGCAACTGAATGGCCTTGCCTTCAATCAACTTTGGTTGAAATGCCTGGATACCAAGACGGTGCAGCGTAGGTGCACGGTTAAGCAACACAGGATGACCTTTCAACACATTCTCCAGGATGTCCCAAACAACCGGGTCTTTCCTGTCCACAATTTTTTTGGCCGACTTGACCG
>PXAI01000354.1 GCA_003567135.1 Balneolia bacterium
CTGATGATTGAGCGCAGAAATTACGCCCGGAGCGTCGAACGCGATTTCTGGGACATGGCCGATAACAACTGGAGCGTAGTTCAGTACGCGCAGTTTCTGGAAGCCTACACGCATCTGGATGTAGACATCCGCGATATGCTAACCGCCGAAGGACTCGCCATCTACCAAAATGAGGGCCAGATTACGCCGCGGTTTAATAATGATATCGACTGGGACATGATCGACATCGAATCGCTCCGCGAAATTGAGCGGAATACGCTCTACGCAAACGGCAATCTCTTTTCACACGTACTGCCCGATTACGGCTCACAGCAATACTACGAACTCGTAAGTAAATACTTCCAGTACGGGCCCGGCTGGGTTGACTGGGGCGGAAATCTGAATATCGTAAACGGCGGCGTGGCAGATATGCCTCAACTCTGGCGTGATCACAACCGCCTTGAAGAAGACTTCAACGAGGCGTACCGATTTTCCCGTAACATGATGAAAGTGCTGCTTGTGAACCATATCGTTTCCGGTTTTGATGCGTTTTTTACATCGCGGATACGTAACTTCAGGGCAACCGCTTCTATGCAGCATGGTGGCACGGTGCATCTTACCTACCGCTTCTAACTGATCTCAACACGATGTTATCTCTGTTAAAAGATAAACGCCTTTATTTGGGAATCGTCATCCTGATCGTATCCGGTGTGGTTACGCTGGTGGCACTGGATCGCGTGATTATGCCGGCCTATACCAATTATAACGCCGGCGTTACCGTGCCCGATATCACCAAAATGCACATCGACGAAGCAAAAACGCAGCTCGTTTCGCTCGGCCTCAGGTATGAAGTGCTGGATCAGCGCTCCAACGAAAATTATCCCCCGGATTACATCCTCGACCAGTCACCCGAAGCGCATTTTCAGGTTAAGCCAAACCGTAAAGTTTATCTTACCGTAAACGCCTCGGCCACGCCAACCGTGGTAGTTCCGAAACTGGTTGATATGTCGCTGCGAAACGCGGAAATCCAGCTCAGAAACTTCGGGCTTGAGGTTGGTAATATTTCCTACACGTCATCGCGGCACAGAAACAGCGTTCTTAACCAGAGTATCCCTGCCGGAACAACCGTTCGCCGTGGCAGCGCCGTGAATCTCGTTGTGAGCGACGGCCTTGGCATGAACAAGGTGAAAGTACCTGATATCGTGGGAATGCGCCTCGCCGAAGCACAGCGCGAACTCAGATCAGCCGGCCTCAGCATGGGCGCTATTCGTTTTGAGCGCACCGATCAAATTGAGCCGAATCACATCCTCTCTATTCATCCCTCTGATGCAGACTCTCTTTTTGAAGGTGAGCGCCTTGATCTTACCGTATCCGAGCTTGTAACCACACGCGAGGAAGAAGAAAGCGGTGTGATTATCATTGATTCCACAAACGTGGAACCGCCTTCTGATACTCCACCGGATACGTTGGATAACGATTCGGGAGAGAATTGATTTTTGGGGTTAACCCCGCAATGTTCCCCCATCCACCGTAAATTTTAGGCGCAATGTTCCAATGTAGAGACGCAAAATTTTGCGTCTCTACATTGGAACATTTTATTTCATGGTCATTCAATCCCGATTAATCGGAATTATTGTCGGGCTTCATTCTTATATTTGCCTGAACGCAAATTAAATACCGAATGATATGGCTGATCCGTTTCCGAATCCCAAAATTTCCTTTCCTACCGTTGCTCCTTCTATCCTGGCGGCTGATTTTTCGCAGCTGAGCGCGCAGATTAAACTTGCGGCTGAGGGCGGCGCAAAGGTGCTCCACTGCGACGTAATGGACGGACATTTTGTCCCCAACATCAGCTTCGGGCCGATGGTAATCGAAGCCGTCAGAAAAGATTTTCCCGAATTGTTTCTGGATGTGCATCTGATGATTGAAAATCCGGATCATTACATCGACGCCTTTGTGGATGCGGGCTCAAACCTGATTACCGTTCACATTGAGGTCGACCGGCACATCAACCGGACATTATCTAAAATCAGGGAAGCCGGACTTCGCTGCGGCGTGGCGATAAATCCGGGAACATCGCTTTCCATGCTTGATGAAGTTTTGAACAGCGTGGATCTGGTGTGCGTGATGAGCGTGAATCCGGGATTCGGGGGACAGGCGTTTATCCCCTCAACCATCAATAAAATCAAGAGACTCGTTGAGTGGCGGAAACAGACCAATGCGATGTTTGCCATTGAGGTTGACGGTGGCGTGAGCCTGAAAAACGCAGAAAAGCTAACCGCAGCCGGTACTGACATTCTGGTGGCCGGCAGCAGCGTCTTTAACGCAGAAGAGATCCCCCACAGAGTGAGAGATCTCTTCCAAAAAGCGATTATCGGTAATTCAGAGCGGGTTTAGTCCCGGCTTCCTGTAAAAAGGTTCACCGCGTTTTCGTGCGTGCTGCGGAGTGCATCCACATTCACAGGCCCTTCAATCGGAGCCATTCTCGGTGATGGCGGCGCAAACATCGACAGATCAACATGCTGCAGATTCGCGCCAAGCTGGGCGTTAATTCTGTCCATGAAGAGGTTGGCAGCCGCCGCATTACCCAGTGGTGACGGGTGTACATTATCAAAGCTGAATAAGCCGCCAAACAAGTCAGTCGTGTACGTAGTGCCACCAACCGTTACGCCGTTGGCCGCTAACTCGGCAAATACTTCAGAAGTATTGATCGTGTGAATATTCGGGCTGGAAGCAGCAATTCCGCGCAGGATATTATTGTAGGCATCTGCCGCGCCCTGAAGTACGGCAATCTGCTCACGCGTAATTACGTGCTCATCCTCAAGCGGATTGAGCGGAGTCAGGCCGTAATTATCCTGAGCTTCGAGGAACCGGAGAAGCCAGCTGAACATCACATATTCGTCGGCTCCAACGCGAACGCCGGGAGTTCCGCCATCAGCATTCATTTTCCAGAATGCGAGCGTATCAGCCCACACGCCGTCGCCGCTAAGATCGGTGATAAACGCACGGTTGTCGCCCACAGGCACTCCAACACCGGAAACACTCGGCACTACGCTGAGATCAACGGTTTCGAAAAGTACAATCTGTCTGTCAGGAGCGGCCAGTTCAGAAACCATTTCGGTCATGATTGACTGGAAGCTCATCATTCCCGGAGGCGTTACCTCATCAACCGGAGGATACGGAGGGTTCATCCCACCGGCCAGGGCAGAACCAAGCCACTCGTTGTTGCCGGTCCATATGAAAACTACGGTAGGATCAAGGCTCTTAGCCTGCTCTACCTGTGTTCCAAGATTTCTGAGACTCAGCTGATATAACGGATTAAGAACTCCAATTGAGTTGGTGAGACTCTCTTTTGTAAGCAGATCCAGCGCAAGTGCACCCGGGTGCGCAAGATTGTTGAAGCTTCTGTTCACCGTTGCGTTCATAGGGTTCAGCATGGTCGGATCAACCTGGCCCGGTGCCTGAACATTTGGGAATAGCACGGGAGTACCATCAGCATAAACACCGGCCTGAATCGGCGGGCCAAGCTGGATAGCCGGACGCGGATTACCATCACCGGGGATTGCCGCGAAAATGAATCTGTTTGATGCCTGAGGCCCGACATTGTTACCGCCGTAAGCGGAGTTCACGATCAGGTTCATCGGGGAGGTCGCCAGAGATTCGGTTGTCCATCCGCCGCTAACGTAGCCGGCAGTAAGTGAGTTACCAAGCGTGGCAACACGGGACATATCCAGACTACCGGACATTACAGGCTGCTCTGGCTCAGGTTCAGGCGAGCTGGTAGTATCAGCACATCCTGTGTAAATCAAACCTCCGAAAACGAGGAGAATTACAAGAAATTTCGCGTTTTGTAGCATTTTAGTCATCTGATATAGAGTATGGTTATAGGATTACACCCGCTAATTCCATCAAGCTCCGCATCATTTGAACTGCACAGGAAACCACAATTTGATACAGATAAGCCTATAATAGAAAAAAGCGCTTACAAGGCTGTATTTACACAAATTTAATTTAAGATTCAAGAACTTCAGCAGTTATAATCATGCGAGATGCCATCCCTGAGCGTGAAAATAGTTTTCAGGTTAAAATGAGCGATTTTTGTTAATTTCACGTTACTCTCAATATCACCCTTGAAAATTAACTACAGCAATACTCAAACAACCAATTTGATTGAACAATCGATATTTATCCGGGACGTAGAACCACTCTCCGTCATCGGACTCCACGACCGGATTCTTAAACTAATTGAACAGGCCTATCCCGATGCAAGGCTGACCGCAAGAGGAAATGAGATAAAAATCTACGGTACACCTGAGGACTTTACTGAAATCAACGAGATTTTTTCGCAGCTGATTCGCCTCTCGCTCAGAAATCAGACCGTAACCGACAACGACGTTCAGACGCTCCTGAACATGAAAAAAAGCGACCGGATGGTTGCCGGACTCGGAACAGACGTTGAGGATGTTCTGGTTCATACACATACCGGCGCCGTCGTTCGGGCAAAAACGCCAAACCAGAAAATGATGGTGAAGGCGTGCAACGAAAACGATATCGTTTTTGCCATCGGCCCTGCCGGAACCGGAAAAACGTACACTTCTGTCGCCATTGCGGTTAAGGCGCTGAAAGAGAGAAAAGTGAAAAAAATCGTACTGGTGCGACCAGCCGTTGAAGCCGGAGAAAGCCTCGGATTCCTGCCGGGAGATCTCAAAAACAAAATTGATCCGTACCTGCGCCCGCTCTACGACGCGCTCGAGGAAATGATCGATCACGACCGCCTTGAGCTGAATATGACGAAGAATATTATTGAGATTGCACCTTTGGCCTACATGCGCGGACGCACGCTCAATAACGCTTTTGTAATTCTGGATGAAGCCCAGAACGCCACGCAGATCCAAATGAAAATGTTTCTGACGCGCCTCGGTTTTAACAGCAGGGCTATTATTACAGGCGATGTAACCCAAACTGACCTTCCCAAAATGAAGATGTCGGGACTCGTTTCCATCCAGAGAATCCTGAAGGATATTGAAGGCATTAAGTTTGTGCATCTTGATCAGCGCGATGTGGTTCGGCACAAACTGATCCGCGAAATAATCAGCGCCTACGAGAAACATGACGCTGAGCTGGAAAAAGCGGCTGATCCCAAAAAATCCGGTAAAAAAACGCAGGGCGAATGAGCAGAAAATTCGATTTCCGGGTAACGCCCGTTCATCTCGGCATATTTTCCGTTGGGCTGGATAAGAAATTTAACCGAATCACGGCGGATGATCCCCCTGCAAAAGGTGCGCTGAAAATTGCGCTGAACCCTGTCGTGATTCAAACTCCGGATCGCGTAATGCTGATCGACTCAGGCCCCGGCGCTTTCGGCGAACCTGATCATCAGGAACAGATGTTCGACGGGCTTGAGGAAAAAACCGGACTGACCAATATGGAGATCACCGACGTTTTTTGCAGTCATTTACACTACGATCACACCGGAGGCCTTGCCCATAAAATGAACGGTTACTGGGAGTTGTCGTATCCTTACGCTAAAATTTGGGTCTCCGGCAAGGAGTGGAACAAAATGAGGCAGAACGGCGATGCCGAAAATCCTGACAGTGAATTTATTGACTTTCTGGAGGCACGCGCTGATCTTAATTTTACCGGGACATCTGAACAATGTAATGATTATGTTGAGATGGAAACGATTGGAGGACACACCGAATTCAGCCAGCTGATTCGTCTTAAACTTGGGGATCAGCTGTTTTTGATGGCCGGTGATGTACTCGGAACCCACGGCGCGGTCAATCGCCGTTACGCAGCCAAATATGATTTCGACGGTAAAAAAAGCATGGAACTCCGGGAGCAGATAAAAAAAGAAGCTCTTAAAAAAGAAGCCATAATTATTGGCTATCACGATACGGAAAGTCCGCTTTTTAAGCTTACGGATTTTGACAAGGACAAGGGGTACGTTATTGAAAATATTGATGAATATTATGGATAGACCAGACATTGAAAAAATAGCGGGGGCGATCAGAAAAAAGGGTATCGACAAGCCGGATGTAACCGTAATTCTGGGCTCAGGCCTGGGCGGTTTCGCGGATACGCTTGAAGATGCCGTTCACATCCCCTACTCAGACATTCCCGGTATGCCGGGTGTTTCGGTTGTCGGACACGCCGGCACGCTTCACTTTGGTTATAGTGGCGGCAAAAAAGTTCTGGCATTTGGCGGACGGTTTCACCGTTACGAGGGGCACTCGCTCTACTACACGCTTTGCCCCGTTCACATTGCGTACGCGCTCGGCACCAAAAAAATGATTATCAGCAACGCGGCGGGCAGTATCAACTACCAGTTTCAGGTTGGCGATCTGATGCTCATCAACGATTTCCTTTCGCCCTGCTATGATATGGTGCTTCCGGGCAAGCCGTGGAACAAACGATACGACAACAAGCCGTTCAGGCATGAGATCCTGCAAATTGCCGCACAGCAAAAGATCCATCTTCAGCACGGTACGTACTGCTTTGTGCTCGGCCCAACGTATGAAACCAAAGCTGAAATTCGCGCTTTCAGGGTGATGGGAGCCGATGTTGTGGGCATGAGCACCGCGCCCGAACTTCTGGAAGCCACACAGCTGGGCATTCCATGCACCGGCATTTCGCTGATCACCAATATGTCCACGGGCGTTACTTCGGACAAGCTGGATCATGCCGAGGTGAAGGAAGTCGGGGAATCCCGCAAGGATGATTTCGGACGACTCGTGAACGCGATCATCGAAAAGTGGAACTGATCTGAGTTTTTGATGAAACCGTTTATTCTCAAACACGGCGTCCGGACGTACGAAACCAATGCCGACGGGCGGATGTCTGTCTCCAACCTGATTCATGTCATGCAGGAAGCTGCCGGCGCTCACGCAGATCAGCTTGGCTGGTCGGTTCGCTCACTTCGTGATGGCGGCAAAACGTGGATTCTGCAACGTTTTTATGTTCAGATTGAATCCCTCCCCGAAGACCTGACGGAAATCAGCGTGAAAACATTTCCTTCGGGCGCCGATCGGCTCTTTGCATATCGCGATTATTTAGTGACGGATGACGAGAAAAACATCATCGCGAAGGGCACCAGCAGCTGGGTCATACTAGACCTGAGCTCCCGGAGAGTTCAAGCTCCGCCGGAAGATGTTCACGCTGTAGCAAAAAAATTCGGGCCACGCATTCTGGAAATCCCTAAAGAGAGAATGGTATCGCCGGAAAATTTTGATTACGAGCGAACCTTTCACGTAAGAAAGCACGATCTGGATTTAAATAATCACGTTAATAACGTCCGTTATGTAGAATGGGCCGTAGAAACGGTGCCGGAATCCGTGTTCGATCACAAGCAGCTTTGCTCGCTGGATATCGTTTTCAAGGCCGAGTGTTTTTTCGGGGATGAGATCCGATCTGTTTCAAAATCAGCATCTGAGAACTCCGAATTTTCGCATACACTCACCAGATCATCGGATGAGAAAATTGTGTGTATGGCGAAAACGGTTTGGGGAAAATAAGTCTCGCAGGACTGTAGGTACAGGGCATGCCCTGCACCTACAGTTTTTAATGAAGATTTTGGCGCTGGTTTTCCCAAACCCCGGTCACAATTTCAGTTCGTATCCTCAAACAAATCTCTTGTGATCACGCCGTTTCCAAATTCTTTGAGGTAGTTTGCGAGCTTGATTTTTTTACGGGTTGAGTCGCTCGTCATATAACGCACTTTTCCGTAGACTTTTCGTTCCGGTCCCCAGGCGCGGTCGAATCTGCCGAGAATCCAGAAAATTCCCGAATAGCTGTTGGGATCGCGGCCGTCAATCGCGTACGTGTTATTCAGATCGATCAGGTATTTCAGCGCCGTTTCCACGTCGGGTGTCCAGCTGAGCACATTTTTTCCCCAAAGCATTCTGAGGTAATTGTGAATGACCCCTTCCTTCACAAGCTGACGCTGTGCAGCATTCCAGATGTCGTCGCTCGTCTCTGCTTTGGCCAGCTCCTCATACGAATAAATCTTCTCCCGCTGATCGCCTTCATGCTCACGCAGCGTTTCCTGCGCCCAGTCGGGCAGCGATTCAAACTTATCGTAATTCGGCGTATGATGGCAAAAATGAAATCCGGTTTCGCGCCAGGTCACCAGCTCATCCAGAAACGCGTCGACGTAATCGTGGCCTCCCCAGAAGCCGTCGCGCTTGCCGTTTTGCGGCTGGATTTTATCGTAACCCCAGTCTCTTGGCTGACGCTTCAGCGCGCCGAATGCTGCTTCATACGCGCTTACTTTACCAAAATGCAGCCACGGACTCAGCCTGCTGCTGCGGTCTCTATCGGGATGATTTCGCTCTTCCGAATAATATGCGAGATCATTTTCGAGAAAGTCGTTCATCCGCTTTAGCCCGGCTTTTCTCGTGCCCTCCATTTCAATAATTGGCACACTGTGATCAATAGGCAGTTTTGAGATAAACGCCGGGATATCCTTAAAGCACTCTTTCCCGTCGGGCCATTTCTTTTTTATTTGTTTGGGGATGTCCACCTTTTCGCGATTTTCCAGATCTTCAAGTGGATTTTCTTGGGGGGGATTGCTGAAGCATTCCACAAAATTGCGCTGCATCATTTTCCGGAAGATATACGCTGAGTAGGGCGCTTTTGTCGACATCGCCATCGGGATAATCCCGTTCGAATCCACGGTGATGTAGGGGATGTCAACCTCCTTCGGAATTTTCTTATTTCGCTCCTTCATAATAAAAACCGGATACTCGTCCGTCACAATCAGGCAGGATTTCTTCATCAGCTCACGAAGCAGCGCCTGGTAGTTACCGGCCTCATCCTCCACATAGCTGTAATAGTTTACGTCGTTTTTTTCCGTCCAGTCCTGATGCTCCGCCATCCCCTGAAGGATAAAATGATGGATGCGGTCGTTCGCCCAGGGATAATCACACGACATCCCTTCAAAAACCAGTAACGGCTTGCCAAGCTTGTTCGCCCAGCCGATCGCGTATTCCAGCGCATAATTGTAGTGAAAACGCCGGTTGATCTGCATCCAGTAGAGCACAAATTCGCCGTCAGAGTTCGCCTCGTTTTCGTTGCGTTTAAAAACCCTTTTGCTGTTTACGTTTTTCATATCGTGTGTTCAAAAATGTGAATTAATTCGTTTCGTAGCGCTCCAATCCCTCAATAAACGCATGCGACTGTTCCCGGATCTGCTTCTTTTCCTCGTCGCTTTTTTTCCGGTACATGTTTACCATGAACGATACGCGCCCGTTTTCTTCAAACGCTTCCTCGTGGTTGCCTACAAAATTCCAGTACAGATAGTTGAACGGACACGCTTTCTCGCCCAGTTTTTTGCTGACCGAATAGGCGCATGAGGAGCAATGATTGCTCATTTTGTTGATATAATTACCGCTGGAAACATACGGCTTTGAGGCAAGAACACCGCCGTCAGCGAAGGTGCTCATTCCAAGCACGTTCGGTAATACGACCCAATCCCAGGCATCCACAAAGCCGTACCAGAACCAAAGATACAGTTCATGCGGATCGGATTCGGTGAGGTTGCTGATGTTGCTCAACACCATCAGCCGGGGGATGTGATGCGTGTATCCTGTATCAATCACGCTGAGAACGGCGGCCTGCACGCAGCGCATTTTTGTTTTACCATCCCAGAAAAACTGTGGGATTCCTTTCTGAAATTTGAAGGCATTCGCCGTTTTGACATCCGGCATCATCGCGAGATAATAAATCCGGATGAACTCCCGCCAGCCGATAATCTGCCGGATAAATCCTTCAACGGACTGAATCGGAGCGTTTCCCTCGCGGTATGCCGCTTCAGCCCGGTCGCAGAGTTCTTCGGGCGTCAGCAGGCCGTTGTTGATGTACATCGATAATCCGGAGTGGTAAATCAGCCGCTCGTCTTCGGCCATGGCATCTTCGTAAGGACCAAAAAGCTCCATCCGGTTTTCGAAAAAATCATCGGCGGCTTTCAGCGCTTCTTTTCGGGTAACGGCGTAGTTGAACTCTTCGGCTTTTCCGAACGCGTCCGGAAAATTATCCGCTACAAATTCGGCCACTTCGCTTGTGATATCATCCTGCTCAAACCTGATTTCAGCCGGAGGCTTGTGCCCTTTGGGCAGTTTTTTACGGTTATCCTTATCGTAGTTCCAGTCGCCGCCCTCGGGTTTATCGCCATCCATCAAATAGCCGGTGTCACGACGCATATCGCGATAGAAATACTCCATTCGGTAACCCTCCCCGATTTTATCCTTCCACTTGCCGGCTTCAGCCATAAAAAACGGATTATCCAGAACGCTCACTCTCCCATTAAAATCGGTTTCGAGTTTACTGAACGTTTCTTTGGCATTCCACTCGGAGGGCTCAAAGAGAAACAGCTCTGCCTCACGATTATCGTGCAGCCAGTTTCGGATTTGCTGATCGGGCATATCATCGCCCTGCAAATAAACTATCTCGAATCCTTCATCCTCACACTCCTGCGCAAAATGCCGCTGACAGCTCAGCTCGAATGTAATTTTTTGTTTGTGGAAGGGAAGCCTTCGGTAGGCGTCGTATGACTCACAGAAAAGGATTGCATCCAAACCGGAAATGTCCGCATCTTTTATTTTTGCCAGCGAAAGCTGATCGGGCTGAATGACGAAAATCTTCGAACCCGCTTCTTTGAGTTTTTCTGATCCGGTTTTAAATTTACTTCCCATGCTGAGGCACGCCGATTCTATTTTATCAGTAGTTATTATTTGATGATCTAAATGTTTATTCTTGCCCTTTACGTTCCGAACCGCTCCGATTCTCTATGAAAAAGACTCTGCTCAATTTACTGCTCGTTCTTGTCTCCACGCTGATCGCATTGCTGCTCGCTGAGGTCGTGATCCGCGCGGTGAATCCGGTAAATGTGCGCAGTACCTGGCTTCAGATGCACGATCGCGGTTTTTTTGTGAACAATCCGGGCGGAAATCATCTTCATACGTTTGAAGACCGACGCGTTCGCTATCAGTTCTCACCAGAGGGATTTCGCGGTGAAGGGATCAACCCCGACAAAAAAAACATCCTCTTTTTCGGCGATTCGTTTACTTTCGGCCTGCTTGTAGAGGAAGAAGATACCATCACCGGAAACCTCCGATCGCTTTTTGATGATCACGTTCCGGGGCACAATCTGAATCTCATCAACGGCGGCATCGGCGGATCGGGCCTGGCCGACTGGGTCGCATTTTACGAAGTGTTCAGAGATGATCTGGATGTGGATGCGGTTGTGCTGGTGTTTAATCATTCGGATTTGATGAGGAGCCTGGCAAAGAATCTGTATGTTTTGAAAGATGACGAGCTCCTTCCTTCGAAAAGATGGGAGGAAAGAAAGATCAAGCGAATTCTGAACCGAAGCAGTCTTTATAAATGGCTGCAGGAAAACAGTCACATTGTTTCCGGATTTTCAACCTGGTCGTGGTCATATATGCATCCGGATCTGACCAATATGTTTTCTCAGGATGAAACGCGCGTGCTTATTCCAACCGCCGAAGAGTTAGAGACGGAATCAGACTACGTAATCCGTATCAGCTCCGAACTATTGAACCGGTTCAGGCTGATGACACAAAAAGA
>PXAI01000078.1 GCA_003567135.1 Balneolia bacterium
AAAAAAATCGAAACTTTTCGCCGGATGATTTTTTAATTCACATATTTTATACATATCATTCGGTTAAATATTGAACAACACCTGAACTACTATGGCAAATCAAAATTCTGACAGATTAAAAGCACTCGATCTCGCGGTTGGCCAGATCGAAAAAAGTCACGGAAAAGGCACAATCATGCGCCTGGGTGACAGTCCTATCATTAATATTCCTTGCATTTCCACAGGATCACTGCTGATTGACGCCGCGCTTGGCGTTGGCGGTGTGCCCCGCGGACGTATTACCGAAATTTACGGTCCGGAGTCCAGCGGTAAAACGACGCTCTCCCTTCACGTAATTGCTGAGGCACAGAAAAAAGGCGGATACGCCGCTTTCATCGATGCGGAAAACGCATTCGACGCCAAGTACGCAAAAGCGCTCGGCATTAAAGTGGATGAACTTCTCGTTTCCCAGCCCGACAGCGGTGAACAGGCGCTTGAAATCGCCGAAACGCTGATCCGCTCCGGTGCGCTGGATGTGGTCGTTATCGACTCCGTGGCCGCACTTGTGCCACGTGCCGAACTGGAAGGCGAAATGGGCGATTCACACATGGGCCTTCAGGCAAGGCTGATGTCGCAGGCACTTCGTAAGCTAACCGGTATTGTGAACAAAACACACACCAGCGTTATTTTCATTAACCAGATTCGTGAAAAAATCGGCGTGATGTTCGGTAATCCCGAAACTACAACCGGTGGCCGCGCGCTCAAATTTTATTCATCTGTACGTCTGGATATCCGCCGGATTGGCGCGATCAAAAAAGCCGACCAGGTGGTTGGAAACCGCACGAAAGTAAAAGTGGTGAAAAACAAAGTAGCGCCTCCGTTCAAAGAAGTGGAGTTCAATATTGAATACGGAAAAGGAATTTCCCGACTTGGTGAAATTCTGGATCTCGCGGTTGAGTATGATATTATCCAGAAGCGCGGAAGCTGGTATCGCTACGACGGCGAACCGATCGGCCAGGGCGCCGATTCTGCCCTTCAGTTCCTGCAGGAGGATAAAGAACTCACCGCCAAGCTCGAAGCTGTTATCCGTGCCCGCCTGATGCCGGAAGAAATTTCGGAAAACGGCGAAGCTGAAAAGACTGAAAAGGCAACCGAATCCTGATAAACGGTGTCAGGTTTTTCCGGAAAATCGAAGTCGTTTCTGCCTCCTGCTGAGCCGGAAACTGAACTGCCCGGAAAAATCACGTCTATCGAAACTCAAAAACGCCATCCCGACAGAATTTCTCTGTTTGTGGATGGCGTTTTTATTTTGGGCATGCCCCAATCCTTCAAAACTAAATTCAGCCTTACTGAAGGCAATACGTTTTCTGCTGATGATTACAGTAAAATCCGGAAAGCGGCCATACAGCATAAAAGCCGGGATTATTTACTGAACCTGTTATCAAGACGAGAACACTCCAGGTTCGAGCTTTACCAGAAAGCCGCCCGGAAAGGATATGCATCCGCCGATCTGGATTCCGTGCTGGATGAACTTCGCGAAAGAAACTATCAGAGTGATGAACGGTTCGCTGCCTCTTTTGCGCGCGATAAACGTGATCTCAAAAAATGGGGGCCGGTCAAAATCAAGTCGCACCTGATAAGCAAAGGTGTAAGCCGCAAAATCATTGATCAGATTCTGAAAATGGACGACAATCTGAAATCAGATATCAGGCAATCAATTCGTGATTTAGTCTACAAAAACCGAAAGCGATTCAAACGTGAATTAGATATATTACGACGCAGAAAGAAAATATACGATTTCCTGATCAGGAAAGGTTATCCTTCAAATGAAATCGCTTCTTCTCTCGATGAGTTAGAGACCCTCATACATACATGAAATGAAAGAAATCACATTTGATAAAGTTGCCCGGTTTTTCGTCTATGTCCTGCTGGCGGCGCTTTTAATCTTTCTGCTCTGGCGTTTCTCTCTGCTCATGGTTTACGGAGTCATCGCTCTGGTGCTCAGCTACGTTCTCGATCCAGTGGTAAACCGGATGCAAACCAGCGGCATGAACCGAACGCTCGCCATCGCCATCGTGCTCACCTCGCTGATACTGGTCATTATCTGGGCATCAACTACCATTATACCGAATATCGGGAACCAGATAGCCCGGCTGGCGCAGCAGTTTAATGTGGAAACGATCAACTATATCGCCGGAACCATCGAGCTTTATCTAATTCAGGCGATTCCCTATCTGCCCGAAGGGTTTCTGGTGAATAACGTCTCGATGATGGTCGATCATTTTTTCAATATTGATGACGTTCAGAATGTGATCGCCAATATTTTCGGCCTTTTCACCAACCTGTTTACAGCCGCTTTGATCGTGCCTTTCGCAACGTTCTTTTTCCTTCGCGATGGCAGCAAACTCCGCCGCCAGGTTCTTCGTCTGGTTCCGAATAAATACTTCGAAATGACGATGAACATCATCAACAAAATTGAAACCCGGCTTGGCGCTCATTTTCGCGGAGTTGGCCTGCAGAGTACGCTGGTTGCCTTTTTCAGTACCGTTCTGCTTGGAATTGCCGGCCTGAACAATGCGCTTTCTGTTGGTGTGGCGATTGGACTCGCAAACACCATCCCTTACTTCGGACCAATCCTCGGATATTTCCTCTCGATCGTAATCGCCATCATTGAAACCGGCGATTTCTCTCTCGTCATCAACTGTATCCTTGCGGTGATGGTTGTTCAAATCATGGATAATATCATTTTCCAGCCGTTTATATTTTCCAGAACGGCCGACCTGCATCCGCTTTACGTGTTATTCATCATTCTCATTGGTGCCGAACTCGGCGGCCTCGTCGGTATGCTGGTCGCGATTCCCATTGCCACCGTTCTGCGCGTAATTATCACTCAAATAATCTGGAGTTTCAAAAATTACAATGTCTTCCGAATCGAATCGTGAAGTCCCGAAATTAAAACGCCTCCCCTCCGGCGGTACCATAGGTATCTTCAGCCCTTCCAGCCCCGTTGAATCCGAAAAACTTGAGCGCGGTGTTAAATACCTCGAATCACTTGGCTACAAAACGCATCTCACGCCAAGCTGTTCGCTGGAAGACGATTACATAGCCGGCAGCGGAAAAGAGCGCGCATCCGACCTGATGTCACTGGTTTCTGACCCGAAAATTGACGCCGTTTTCTCAACCCGCGGCGGATTTGGCAGCATAATGATGATTCCCCATCTTGATTATGATGAAATCCGGCGACAGCGAAAACTCATCCTGGGATTCAGCGATGTGACCGCCATCCACTGGGCCATCTGGTGCAAAGCAAAACTGCCCGCCATTTCAGCCGGGATGGTCGGAACCGATCTCGCCAAAATTGAACGTAATCCAATGTTCGAGGAAAACTTTTGGAAGCTGCTCGAAAGCGGAGAAATAAATTTCAGGCAGGATCATACTCAGGAAAAGAAAGAGCAGTTTAACGGATTTTCTCTGCCCGGCACGATGTCGGTCGGCGCGATGCTCCTCGGTAGCAGCTATTTCCCTGACACATCCGGCTCTGTTATGATTTTGGAGGATGTTTTTGAGCCGCGTCATAAAGTGGAGGCATATCTTCAGCAGTATCGCCTTGCCGGCGTTTTTGATAATATTTCAGGGATGGTGCTCGGAGAATTTACTCCCGCAGAAGTTGAGGAATATCCGAAGATACCTTCCTACGAAAAGATTTTTGACCGTACTTTTTCCGGCATTGACGCGCCGGTTGTGCAAAATTTTCCATACGGACACATCCCCCAAAAAACGGCGCTTCCCGTTGGTGCCAAAGTTACGCTATCTTTGGGGCCTGAAAGCTATCTGAAATCGCAGGAATCTATTTTTGAACGTGGCACATAGAGTAGCAGTATTTGCATCCGGCAGCGGTTCAAACTTTCAGGCGCTCATCGACGCTTCTGAGGCGGGTACGTTGCATGCAAAAATTTGCGGCCTGGTAACAAACAATCCTGATGCAAAAGCGCTTAATAGAGCAGTTAAGCACCAAATTCCGGTATTTGTGATTAATCCGGCGGACTTTTCGGAACCCGAGGTTTACGTTTGGGAGCTGTTGTCAAAACTTCAGGAATGGAATCCTGACCTGATTGCCCTTGCGGGATACCTGAAGAAGGTTCCAGAAAAAGTTATTCGCGCTTACCCGAACCGGATGGTAAATATCCACCCCTCGCTTCTTCCGAAATTCGGAGGCAAAGGATTTTACGGAAAGCGCGTGCATCAGGCCGTGCTGGATGCCGGAGAAAAAGAATCAGGCTGCTCGGTTCACGTGGTTACGCCCGAATACGACGAAGGCCCGGTTATTGGCCGCGCTACGGTTCCCGTAAAACCAAATGACACCGCAGAAACGCTCGCAAAGCGGGTTCTGGATCAGGAACACAAGTTATTTCCAACCATCATTAACCAACACCTAAAAACACTAAAATCTCCGTGAAAATCTCAACCCAATTTCGTTTCAGTAAAAAACCAGTTCAGGTAAAACGTGCCCTGATTTCCGTTTTCGACAAATCGGGAGTAATCGACCTTGCCACCGCGCTTCACGAATCGGGGACCGAGCTGATTTCCACCGGCGGGACGGCAAAGCTTCTTCGCGAAGCTGGAATTCCGGTGAAGGATGTGCAGGAGATTACCGGATTTCCTGAGTGTCTCGAAGGCCGCGTAAAAACGCTGCATCCAAAAATTCACGGCGGCATCCTCGGGCGTCACGAGTTCAGCAGCGATCGTGAGGATATGGAAAAAATGGAGATCGATCCGATCCAGCTCGTTGTGGTAAACCTCTACCCTTTTGAAACTGTGGCCGAATCGGAACCTGACCCTGAAACGGTTATGGAAAATATCGACATCGGCGGCCCTGCCATGCTTCGCGCTGCGGCCAAAAATGTGGACAACGTTTGCGTGCTGAGTTCACCGGATCAGTACGAAGGGTTTATTTCCGAATTGAAAAAAGAGCAGGTAATCTCATTCGAAACCCGCGCAAAACTTTCCGCAGGCGCATTCGCTTTAACGGCATCCTACGACACCGCCATCTCAAAATGGTTCAGCCGCTCGGATTCAAAGGGAGATATGAAATCTGAGTCTGATTTTGAATCAGGAGAAGCTTTTTCAGTAAGCGTATCCGGCAAGCAGATGCTCCGCTATGGTGAAAATCCGCACCAGAAAGCCGCTGTTTACGGAAAGCAGAACTCAATTATTGATTGTTTCCACGGAAAACAGCTGAGCTACAATAACTACCTGGATGTAGATGCCGCGCTTAATTTACTCGATGATTTCAAAAATGAACCGCCGACCTGTATCATCGTAAAGCATACGCTGGCCTGCGGCGTGGCTGTGGCCGACCGCCTTTCTGATGCCTGGGAAAAAGCTTTCGCCACTGACACAAAATCGCCGTTTGGCGGAATCATCGCGGTGAACCGGACGCTCGATAAAAAAACGGCTCAGATGATCGATAAGATTTTTTCCGAAATAATTATCGCACCGGATTATGAACCCGCCGCTCTTGAGCTCTTGCAGCAAAAAGCGAATCGGAGACTGATACGGCTAAAATCACAGGTAAAGCCGGAAACTGATCTTCAGATAAAATCCGTCTTCGGCGGGATTCTGGTTCAGGAGAAGGATAACCTGATTACGCCACAGCAGGATTATCAGATAGTGACCAAACTGAAACCGACAGCCACCCAGCTTCGGGATCTTACTTTTGCCTGGAAAGTGGCCAAACGCGTGAATTCAAACGCCATCGTATTTGCAAAAAACCTCCAGACACTTGGTATCGGTTCCGGTCAGCCAAGCCGTGTGGATGCTTCGGAAATTGCCATCAGCAAGGCGGCAAAATTCGGGCATTCGCTCTACGGAAGCGCCATCGCCTCTGATGCTTTTTTCCCGTTCGCCGACGGAATTGTAGCTGCCGCTAAAGCAGGCGCGCGCACCGTAATACAGCCCGGAGGAAGCGTTCGCGATAAAGAAGTTATCGAAGCAGCAGATTTTCACGAAATGAGTATGATTTTCACCGGAATTCGGCACTTTAAACACTAAAAATTCCGTATCTTAATAAATCTGTGTAAATAGCCTTTATCTGGTTTATGTCTTCCATAATAGATTAAGGGGATTCCGAAATACCAATAAGTGCCGATTTTCCTGAATTTAGCTGATTTTCCGCTATAAAGATTTTTCCGGCAGATATAGAGAAATGTTAATCCGGTTAATTGCTGGTTACGCAGATGACAGATAAAAATTTCTCAAACGGAAAAGCTTGATTTCTAATCACAAATATGCATAACACGTACAGCTCTGAACTAAGAAGCAAACCAAAAAATCCACCTAAAGGCCTTTTTGATTGGTTTTACACGGATATAGCCATTGACCTTGGTACCGCGAACACACTCATCTATTCACGCGGAAAAGGGATTGTTCTGAATGAACCTTCTATTGTCGCTCTCGATCAAAACGGCGGCGTTGTAGCGATCGGACACGAAGCGCGCCTGATGCACGAAAAAACGCACAACAACATCCGCACTATTCGCCCTTTGCGCGACGGCGTTATTGCCGATTTTGAAGTTGCCGAGCATATGATCCGCGGCATGATCAAAAAAGTAAAGAAAAGCTGGTACTCTTCTACCCGCAAGATGGTAATCTGCGTGCCGAGCGGCATTACGGAAGTTGAGAAACGCGCGGTGCGTGACAGTGCTGAAAATGCCGGCGCGCGCGAAGTCTATCTCGTGGATGAGCCCATGGCCGCCGCGATTGGTATCGGACTTGATGTACATGAGCCGGTTGGAAACATGATTGTGGATATCGGTGGCGGAACGACTGAAATTGCCGTTATCGCGCTTTCAGGTATCGTTTATGCGCAGTCGGTTCGTCTCGGCGGTGATGAACTCAACGACGACATCATCAACTATTTCCGCAGAAACCACAACCTGCTTATCGGTGAGCGTACGGCCGAGGAAGTTAAATGTCTGCTCGGTTCAGCTGCTCCGCTCGACGAGGAAATCGAAATGACCAGCAAGGGCCGTGACCTGATCAACGGAGTTCCAAGAACACGTACGGTTACTTCCAAGGATGTGCGTGAAGCGCTCTCTGAGTCCGTAAATACCATCGTTGAAGCCGTAACCAAATCGCTTGAGCAGACCCCGCCTGAACTTTCAGCGGATATTCTGGATCGCGGAATTATGCTTACCGGCGGCGGTGCTCTCCTGAAGAACCTCGACAAGCTAATCATGGAAACAACGGATCTTCCGGTTCATATCGCTGAAGATCCGCTTACAGCCGTAGTTCGCGGAACAGGCGGAATCCTGGAAAACCTGGATTACTACAAAAGCGTGCTTTCTTAATTCCGCACACTTTCAATGAGATTACCGTTCAGCAAAATTGGTGAGATAAAAGACCAACTTATTACTGTTGGGCTACTTTTAACGGCCGTTTTGATGATGGTTGCGCGGAATGACGACGCTTTTCACAATCTCCGGAAAGTTTCGATCAGCACCCTCTCCTATCTCGAGGCTCCGCTGGCGAACGTGCGGGTTTACCGAACGGCGCTTCAGACCAACGTTAACCTGGAGCGCCAGAATATCCTGCTTCAGGATGAGGTCAACCGCCTGAGATCACTCCGGGAAGAAAACGAAGCCCTGCGATCCCTGCTTGAACTGCAGACCCGATCAGAGATTCCGCTGCTTCCGGTTAAGATTGTGGCGAAATCCCTCACCGGAATTAATAATTTTGTCACGATCAACGCCGGGACCGCGGACAGCGTAAGAACCGGCATGGCGGTCGTAAACGCCGACGGACTCATTGGCCAGGTTACCATCGTTTCGGAAAACTACGCGCAGGTCATCCCCTTTTTCAACAAGCAGTTCCGAACGAGCGCGCACGTGGAAGGCAGCCGGGCATACGGAATCGTATCCTGGAATTCGGATAATTTCAGCGAACTACAGCTCAGCTACGTTCCGGAAACAATCCCCGTTGAGCCTGGAATGCGCGTTACAACTTCCGGCACCAGCCTGAATTTCCCGCCCAATATTCCAATCGGGGAAGTCATCAGATCAGAACAGGAGCCGGGCAAGGAAACACAGCGGATATTTATCCGGCCGTTCGTTTCACTTTTTACCGTAGCCGAGGGTCATGTTGTGCTGTTCAGCCGCAGCGAAGAACTTGAAAATCTCGAAAACCAGTGGAGGCTCCTTTTCGAATGAACAAGAGCTACTGGCTTGATATTCTGGGCGGATTTTTTGCCCTGGCGCTTCAGCTTCTCATGTTTCGCCACCTCAGTTTCTGGGGCATCCAGCCTGATGCTGTTCTTCTTTACCTGATCTGGCTTACAAGCCGGCAATCCCGCACAACCTGCATCATCATGGCGGCCGGCACAGGATTGTTAGCGGATATCCTGCTTGATACCTGGGGAATAAGCATGTTTTCGAAAACGCTTGTGATTCTCCTCTCTTACAAAATTCTGAACAGCCAGATTGAAAACATTTTACAAACCAGAGAAGTGTTTGTGATCGTTGTTTTAATGTCGCTTCTATATTTTGCAGTGTATTTCCTGATGGCATCTTTTGCAGGAATCTATTCTCTGGATCTATATTTTTGGCGATATTGGATCGGCAGCAGTATTTACACCGCCGTTCTGGGTTCACTTTTCTACATGCTCAGAGCCGAGTAACTAATTTCAGATTTCCACAGGCTGATTAACGATGAAAAACCGCAAGCTTAAAGACCGGAGCAGATCAACGATTCTGATTCTTCAGTTTCTGTTTATCGGTGTGTTTCTTGTGATCATCGGCCGGCTGATTCAGCTTCAGATTATCGAGTATGATACGTACAATCCGATCAGCGAGCGAAACAGTCTGCGTCTGGAGCAGATCAACCCTGCGCGCGGACTGATTTACGATCGAAACGGAAATCTTCTGGTTGAAAACGAACCCTCCTTTTCTATCAACATTACGCCGGTTTCTTTCGATTACGAGACCGTTCCGCTTCTCGTTGAGCTTACCGGGGTTGCCGATTCTCTCATACTCGAACGCGTTGAAGCAGCTCGCAGTTTTTCGCGGCACCGCACATCACGACTTTTGACCGACGTTACGTTTGAGGTCTTTTCCAATATTCAGGAAAACCTCTGGCGATTGCCGGGAATCAGCCATCAGGTGGATGGCAAACGAAACTATCCCGCGGGCGTCCGGCTTTCTCATGCGCTGGGATATCTCGGTGAAGTAACGCGTGAAGAAGTTCAGCGCAGCGCGGACTACAATCCCAGAGACCGGATCGGACGAAGCGGGCTTGAACGAACTTACGAACAGTGGCTTCGCGGCAGCCGGGGCACGCAGTACATTACCGTTAACGCATTCGGAAGGCCGCTTGGTCAGTATGATGAAGGCCGCCATGACGTTGTGCCCGAGAAAGGCTCCACGCTTTACACTACCATCGACAGCGAGCTTCAGCTTCTCGCTGAAAAGCTGATGGAAGGAAAAACGGGCGGTCTTGTCGCGCTTGATCCGAGAGACGGCGGGATTCTCGCAATCGTCAGCGCACCTGATTATGATAATTCACGGCTTGCCGGCCGCCTCGACCGCGACTACTGGATATCCCTGCAAACCGACAGCCTCACTCCACTGTTTAACCGCGCGGTGGCTACTTCTCAGCCTCCCGGCTCAACCCTAAAGCCGATTATGGGCCTGATTGGTATGGATATGGGACTTATAACCCCGGAGACAAACATTTACTGCAGCGGCGGATATTTTCGCGGCAGAATGTACCGCTGCCTCAGAGTTCACGGTAACCAGAATATCGCACAGGCTATCGAAACATCCTGCAACACGTACTTTTACAGGTTGATGGATTTAATCGTAAACAGGGTCGGGCTCAATGAATGGACACGCAGAATGAACAGCTTCGGCCTTGGTGTCTCAAATAATATCGACATAACCAGCGAGCGACGCGGCCTTATCCCCGACAGCACCTATTTTGATACCGCATTTGGCAGAAGACAGTGGGGATTGGGCGATCTGATCAACCTCGGAATCGGACAGGGAGCGATGGGAGCTTCACCTTTGCAAATGGCGGTTTCCACAGCCGTAATCGCAAACGGTGGTTACAAGGTAAGGCCACATCTCGTGCGGGAAATTGAGGATGAAAACGAGGGGCGAATCCGACTTGATAATGATATCGTTGAAGTTCCCTGGGTTAAGCGTCATCTGGAGAACAACTCCATTCAAACCGGAATGCGTAAAGCGGTTACTGAAGGATCCGGAAGATTTTATTCCAATTTGAGCGAAGTGGAAGTCCTCGGAAAAACGGGAACGGCCCAAAACCCTCACGGACAAAACCACGGATGGTATATCAGCTACGCGCCCCGTGAAAATCCGGAAATTGTAATCGCCGTTCTTCTCGAAAATGCGGGTTACGGTTCGATTTCAGCCGCGCCGGTTGCCGGTTTGCTATACGAGCAATATTTCTATGGCGAAATCAGGCGCCCGCATGTGAAGCAAATGGTTCTGGATTTTGAACCCGCACCACATAACCCGAACTGATCCCCATGGCCTGGTACAGACAATTTGACTGGTTGCTTTTTTTCTCCTGGCTGGGATTATCCCTGATAGGTTTGGTTGCGATTTACAGCGCTACGCAGGGTTCGGAACAAGGTGCGCTTCTGAGCAGAAACTTCGGAAACCAGGTTATTCACGTTGTGCTTGGGCTGGCTGCGATATTAATTATCCAGTTTACGGCATCCAGAACGTTCATTCAGCTGGCCTATCTGGCTTATGGATTAACGCTTGTATTCGGCATACTGACCGTATTTTTCGGGGTTGAGGTAGGCGGTGAAAGAAACTGGCTGTCGATCATGGGATTCCGGCTCCAGATCAGTGAGTTTATGAAAGGTACCACCGTTCTTGCGCTGGCGAATTACCTTACATCCCGGCGTGATATTTCCGCGAAGGAGTTCAGCACAGTCGCCACGATTATCGTCATCATTTTTGCGCCGGTCATGCTCATCACGCTGATGGGCGATACCGGAACTTCGCTCGTCTTTTTTGCGCTGATTCCCTTTATCCTGCTTTGGTCGGGCCTTCCCTACGGACTCTCCCTCCTTATCGTATCGCCCGCGATCCTGGCCTACCTCAGCATTGTAAATTGGCCGGTTGCACTGATTGCGGCAGTTATTATCCCCCTTGTAATTTTTTTGCTGGAAAAACGTCCCGGCCTGTCGTTCGTTTCTTTTGCATTCAGCCTGCTTGTGGTCATCGGCGTTCAGGTTGCGCTGATGGAAGTACTTCAGCCACACCAGCAGGCACGTGTTGAGGCGTTCGTGAATCCCGCCATTGATCCCCATGGAGCCGGGTGGAATGTGATTCAGGCCAAAACGGCAATTGGTTCCGGCGGGATCTACGGAAAAGGATTTATGGAGGGAACGCAGACTCAGCTTCGTTTCCTTCCCGAACAGCAAACCGACTTCATCTTTTGCGTAATCAGTGAGGAATTCGGCTTTATTGGTGCCAGCCTCCTGATGGTGCTCTTTCTGATCATGCTGATGC
>PXAI01000274.1 GCA_003567135.1 Balneolia bacterium
ATGGCGTTGTATCCCGGTTCGCCCGAAGCTGAAATTTACACCGAGGTAAGCATCGACGGCGATGACTGGTATATCCTGAAAGGCTGGCTGACCGAATGGGGTGGCCTTGGCTTCGGTGTTTTTGATCCGGGAAATCATCAGTCATTGATTTACTATCACGACATTACCCAGCTGGCGAAGGATGCGAGTACCATTCAGGTTAGATGGGGTTTTATCGGCGATTTCAACGGCTGGTGGGCGATCGACGAATTCAATGTTTACGGGATTGATGCGCTTGAATCCACCGATGTTTTTTCTGCAGAGTTTGAAGGCACGAATGAAGGGTGGAGGATGGTCGCCTCTCCGGTCGGCGCCACAACTTATGGTGAGATTTTTGATAATCTGTGGACGCAGGGTTATGCCGGTTCTGATGCGCCTTCAGCTGCAGCCAACGTCATTTTTTACGATGAAGCCGCCAGAGAATGGAGAATTCCTTCGGCGGATACGGATCTGCTCGGAACCGATGATAACTCATTGCCAACGACGGCAGGGAAAGCGGCTATGATTTACATGTTCGGCGATGACGACTACAGCGGTGGTCCCGCAACCTGGCCGAAAGTCCTGACCGTTGAAGGATACCGGAATTATGGCGACGTCATCGTGGAATTATCCTACAATCTGGAAAACCCGCTTGGTGTGGAAGATGGTGCAGAGGGATGGAATCTTGTTGGAAATCCCTATCCGTTTCCGGTTGACTGGCAGCTGATGGTGGATAACGGCGCATTGCACGAAACGAGCAGCGTGATTTTCCTGTGGGATGCCAATCAGAATGAAGGTGACGGCACGTGGCGTTTTCATCCCGGCACAACTATTCCCGGTATTCCGGATGCGCTCACGTTCAGCGGGAAAATCGCACCGTTTCAGGGATTTTTTGCACGTGCCACCGACGAGGGCGCGGAAATCCGTTTCCGCCTTATTCACAATGCCGATGAGGCCGATCTTTTTGACGTGCCGAAACCGCAATCAAACCAAAATGCGCTGGTGCTGAATGTCAGCAGTAATGGAATTCAGAATACAGCCGTGATTTTACAGAATGACGGTCAGGAGCCTGTAGCCGTTGAGCGTCCGGTTCATTTCGGTTCGCGCTACATCACGCCGGGGCTGACTTATGACGGAAAATCTGATCTCTCTGTGCTGAAACTCCTTGAGTTTTTCGAGGAGGATAAAATCATCCCCCTTCACTATTTCAGTACGGAATCCGGCGTGAATACGCTTTCCATAATTGAAACTGGAAAAAGGCTGCATCCCGTGCGAATTCTGGACCATCACACCGGAATAGAAACGGAGCTGAGAGGAGAGGGCGAATTTGAGTTTTATTATGAAGCCGAAAAGTCCCGTCTGAATGTGGATCGTGAACCGCTTGATATCAGTTCAATGAAAATATCCCAAAAACTGTATTCCGAATCCCCGCGTTTCAGCCTGATAATTCCCGCGGGACAATCAACAGAAACGGAATTTGCGGATGATCTGCCGAATAAAATTTCTCTGGATCAGAACTATCCGAATCCGTTTAACCCGACAACGGTCATTCAGTTCGGTCTTCCGGAGCCGGGCGAAATCAGGCTGGAGGTTTTCAACGTGCTTGGCCAGCGGGTTGCGGTTCTGGCGGATGGCGTTCGTCAGGCAGGCTATCATACTCTGAACTTTGATGCATCCCGGCTCGCCGGCGGACTCTACCTGTACAGACTTTCCACACCGCAGGGGCAAATCACCCGTAAAATGATGCTGGTCAAGTAGATCGGCACCAGTAGGGGTGAACGAAGGGACAGGAATGCAGGTTTTAACTTTCATCGCTATATTTAGCCGTCACAAAAACCACCTATTATTTTTAAATCGAACATGAAAAATTTTGTAGCAACCGGTATCAATCACATCACGCTCAGAGTAAATGAAATAGATCGCGCGGAAGAGTTTTACGGAGGATTACTGGGGTTTAAGCTTGAGAAAAAAATGGGTCGCAGCATGGCCGTGTACCGCATCGGAACAGACAGCATCGTTTTAGTTGAGGCCGAAACCGCCTACAATCAGGAATCAAAAGACTACCGGGTGGATCACTTCGGGTTTACCGTATCAAGCCCCGATATCGTGGATGAAGTAGCGGCGCTTATGAAGGAAAACGAAGTTTCGATCATCAGCGGGCCCGCCAACCGTAAAAATGGGCGCTTCCTTTTTATTACCGATCCCGATGGTAATATGATTGAAATCTTCTACGAGAAAAACGCCTGATCAGTCTGACGACTTGTCAACTTTGCTGTAAAAAGTGCCTGATGGACATTTATTTAAGATGATGGCATACTTTTTGCCTGTTTGTGATGCAGAAATTAAGCATTGAAACAGTTATTAATTGAACGCACATGTTTACGGTTACCTGTTGCCGGTATATTCGGGCAGATAGCCGCGTTTATGAACTACCGAAATTATTTATCCAATCTTTTTATGAGTAAAAAAGACGAAAAAACAGCTGCCGAAACTGCGGCTGAAGAAAAGGAAACCAATGACGCTGAAAACGCTCAAA
>PXAI01000346.1 GCA_003567135.1 Balneolia bacterium
AGCGACATCGGGGGATAATTGATGAGCCGCATTGCCAGCGAAAGATCGTGCACGTTTTTTGGGAAACATCCCAGCGAATGAAGCAGGCGGATATCCTCGCCAAAGGCAAATGTAATTACCGAAACACCCGGATTTTCAAGAATGGGAAAAACTGGACTGACATCAAGCTGTGAAACAAGCGGATCAATCAGGAAACAGCGATCCCCGGCACGAATCTGCATCAGGCACAGATTAAACCCATACCGATAACGGTTCTTGTCAAATTCAAGATCAACTGCCAGCTCAGTAGCGCTGCCCAAAAAACCAAGACAATCCTGAAGTGAGTCTGTAGTCGTAATGTATTCGAAATTCATCCGCACAAAATAAGAAATTCGCGGGGATGAAAAACGGCAGGGGTGAAAATCTGTAGGGGCGAAAAATCTTTCGCCCCTGCGGTGAACAAAAAAACTATCGAATTCCCCCAATTGTAACGCAACCGTGGAACCGGAAAACCCAACCAAAACACCCCATCCCAATAAATTATTCCGCAAAGATTTTTTTCAAAAAAATGCATTTATGAATGGGTATCGGCGATTTTGTTCGTGTTAATGGGGTACAGGATTTATAAATCAAGACGTGAAATAACCCCAATTAATCGAGTACAAAAATGAAAAATCTAATTACAATTCTGATTACCGGTTTTGCGATGATGATGGCCTTTGGGTCTTTCGCAACGCTGAGCGCGCAGGATGCGCAGATCCAGATCATTCATAATTCGGCTGACCCCGCCTCTGCCTCAGTGGACATTTATGTAAATGATCTAAACACACCTTTTTTAAGCGAATTTGAGTTCAGAGACGCTACCCCGTTTGTGGATCTCGATCCGACCACAACATACGACATCACCGTAACGCCAACCGGTGCAGATCCGGCGGACGGCATCACCTTTAGCGGTATTGAGCTCGAGGTCGGTGAGTCCTATTATGTGGTTGCTTCAGGAGTGTTGGATCCGGGTGATTTTGCTGAAAACCCTGACGAAGTTGATACCTCATTTTTCCTGGATATAATCGCAAACGCGAGAACAGCCGCAGACAGTGGCGAAGACGTTGATTTCCTCGTATATCACGGCGCCACGGATGCACCTTCGGTAGATGTTCGCGCCCGGTTTGTCGGCGGATTGGTTTCAGACCTCTCGTACACTGATGCCATCGAAGATTACCTTACTGTACCGGCTGGCGCCTATACGCTGGATATAAGTCCTGCGGGCACCTTTGTAACGGTCGCTTCGTTTGAGGCCGACCTCAGCGGACTCGGCGGTGGAGCAGCTATCGTTCTGGCAAGCGGATTTCTGGACCCTGCCGCGAATCAGGATGGCGAGGAGTTTACGCTGATCGCAGCGCTGCCCGACGGCACCGTAGTTGAGTTTCCGGCTGCCGAAGTTGATCCGGCTCTTGTGCAGATCATCCACAACTCTGCCGATCCGGCTTTTTCGAATGTGGATGTTTACGTAAACGATACTTCGGGCGAGCCGCTTTTTCCCGAATTCGGTTTCAGAGAAGCTACGGAGTTTCTGGAACTCGATCCGACCGAATTTTACAATGTAGTGCTCACACTTCCGGGCGATGATCCGAACGATGCCGGCATTGCGTTTGAAGGCTTAAGTTTTGCTCCCGGTGAAGTGTATTATGTTATTGCAAACGGAGTGAGCGATCCGGCCGATTTTGCGGAGAATCCAAACGGAAGCGATACAGCGTTTGATCTTCAGATAATTTCCGGCGGAAAAACGGCGGCTGATTCAGAAATAGACGTCGAATTCATCGCATTTCACGGCGCAAGCGATGCTCCGGCCGTGGATGTAATCGCACGCGATGTCGCCACGCTTGAATCCGGCCTGGCGTATCTCGACAGCTCCGATGAGTTCATCACTGTACCTGCAGACAGCTACATTCTGGACATCAACGTGGCCGGAACTGAAACTACCGCGGCATCTTTTGAAGCGGATCTCAGCGGACTCGGTGGCGGAACGGCGATCGTACTTGCCAGCGGGTTTTTGAGTCCGGCAGATAATCAGGATGGTCCGGCGTTTGGTTTGATTGCCGTGTTGGGTGATGGTACCGTAGTGACTTTGCCTGCCGAGACGCCTGAGCCGGCCCGAGTTCAGATCATCCACAATTCCGCTGATCCGGCCGTTGCCGAAGTTGATATCTTTGTAAATGATACCGAAGAGCCCGCCCTTGCAGGCGTACCTTTCCGCGCAGCCACCGAATTCCTCGAGTTTGATCCCACCCTTACCTACACCATCGTAGTTTCACCGGCCGGTGCAGGCGCTGAAGCCGGATTCGAATTCTCCGGCGTTGAGTTTGAAGCTGGCGAAAACTATTACGTAGTTGCCACCGGCGTAGCTGATCCTGACGGATTCGCCGTAAACCCGGATGGTATCGAAACCGGATTTATCCTTGACGTAATTGCCGGTGCAGAGCTTGAGGGCGAGAATCCGGATAATGTAGACTTCCTGATCTACCACGGCGCCACAGATGCTCCTGCGGTTGACGTAATAGCCCGCGATGTGGCCAC
>PXAI01000171.1 GCA_003567135.1 Balneolia bacterium
AGAACTTTTATCAAATAGCCTTTGTGCAGCTCGGAGCCATCCTGCCAGAAATCATAAACGTATTCTTCCTCAAGAAGCTTGTCTATGGCGTCTTTTCCTTTTTTGGGGATAACGACTTCAATCTGGCGTAACGGCATGCTCCATTATACAGAATTTTGGCAGAATCAGCTTAAAAAAAGATGAGCCATTTCTATTTTTTTCGCATAAAAAAAGGCACTTGCTCATTGAACAAGTGCCTGAAAATTGGGTGCGGAGAGAGAGGGATTCGAACCCTCGGAACCCCGTGAAGGGTTCAACACCTTAGCAGGGTGCCGCTTTCGACCACTCAGCCATCTCTCCATGCGGTCGTTTCTGTTTTTGAACAGAACTCAAAGTTAAAACTAATTCTGATCGTTATCAAACTTTTTCGTCAATCTTCGTCAAGTACATATACCTGCGCGAGGTTGCGTCCTTCCTGGGCATAATCGAGGCCGTAGCCAAGCACAAACTGCGGGAGAATCTCAAAACCGACGTAATCCACATCTATATGATATTTAATGGATTCCGGCTTGTGAAGCAGCGTTACAAAAGAAACTGAAGCAGGCTTTTTCCTGTCCACAATATTTTTGATGTAATTGGCTGATAGCCCGGTATCCACGATATCTTCCACGATAATCACATGCCGGCCACTGATATCGGCGTCGAGGTCTTTTCGCTCGGTTACTTTTCCGGATGACACCTTTTCATCGCCGTAGCTGCTCAGCTTGTAGAAATCCACCTCGCACGGAATGGAAACGTGGCGCATCAGATCGGCCAGAAAGATAAACGCCCCGTTCAGAATTCCTATAAAAATCGGCTTTTTGTCCTTATAGTCTTTGTTGATTTGCTCACCCAGCTCTGCGATCCGCTTCTGGATTTCTTCCTTGGTGATGAGAACTTTGAACTTCTCATCGTTGCATGTTACAAATTCCGGGCTGTAAAAACTCATTGCACGTAATGTTTATAAATTAAGATGTCAACGCGATCGTGATAACCTGCTCCGTATCGGGGCCGCATTTGTACGTTTCGGCGACAACGCCTTCGGCCTGATCAGAAGATTGCGGGAAGATAACGGCAACAAGGTTTCCATCAAAAGATTCAAGCACGTAAGCTGATTTTTTTTTGCCGGCGTCAATTTTGGCATCGGTCAGCAGATCCGAGATTTTCTTCCGCTTCCCCTGCATTCCAAGCGGCCTGATTTTATCCCCTTCCTTCCATAGCCGCAGCTTCAGCGGCCATTCCATATTTCGGGTATCCGCCTGAAGAGAACCCGGTCGCAGCCCGTTTTTGTAGGATTCTGTTGATATGTTCAGCTTTCCGGCACGGGTGACAATTACTCTGCTTTTTTTTAGTTCCTGAAGATTTAGCAAAAAATCATCCGGTTCACTTTCGTGTTCTGATAACGACGTAAGCACAAAGCTGTCTCTGTTTCTCAGAATACCATGATCAACAGATAGCTCAAGCACGGCGCCGGTTTGCAGTTCAGAAAGATTTTCAGCGAGGGATGTAATTCCGGTAGTAACCGGCAGGCCGTGGCTTTCTATCCAGGCAGCAAGAACCGGAACCTGCACTTTTGGGGATTGAGACATCCAGCTATTACGGCACAACTCATTATTATTGACGATAATTTTGTTCAATATCCACTCAGCCATTTCTCTGTATTCTGAACCAATTTTCCTCAGTCTCAGCAAAGATGAGTCTGCTCCGGGGATGTGTTCCCTGATTTCCGGCATCCACCGGAGCCTGATTCTGTTCCGAAGATATTCGGGCGTAAGATTGCTGCTGTCGGTTCGGTATTTCACGTTATGCTTCGCTGCATAAGCTTCAATTTCTTTCCGGGAGACTTCCAGCATGGGCCTGATGATGTGTCCTCTCTGGCGCGTCATTCCCCACGCAGCCGGCCCCCTTCCCTGCAATACGCGCATCAGAATGGTTTCGAGCTGATCATCGTAATTGTGGGCCGTTGCAATCCAGTCGCAGTTGCATTTTTGAAAGATTTCCTCAAAAAAACGATAGCGCAAAATGCGCGCCCGTTCCTGGAAATTGCCATACATTTCATCCTTGTGGATTCGCTTGAAATAAAACTCGAGCCCGATTTTATCGCACACTGACCTGACAAGCTCTTCATCCGCATCGGAATGCTTTCCCCTTGTACCGTAATTGACGTGCGCAACAACCGGCTTTAGTCCGGATTTAACCATCACATCAAGCAGAACCATTGAATCTACACCGCCGCTCACTCCGACCAGCCAACTCCCGGATGAGGCGGCAAGCTGTTTCTTTATTTCCCCGAACTTCGATAACTCCGCGTTTGTCATATTAAATTATGCGAACCTGCTGATAGGAATAGAGTTCGATAGAATCTTCGTGATTTAAGGTCATGAGCCAGCCGTTTTCATTCACACCGAGAATTTTGTGTTTATGCGACTGCTTCACCCCATCTACTATGATATCAGACCAGCAACCGTAGTGAATCAGAATATCATTTACCTTTTTGATCAACGCTTTGGTATCCGTTTCCCAAAGATC
>PXAI01000173.1 GCA_003567135.1 Balneolia bacterium
GGAGTGAAAAAAATCTGAGATCACAAATCGCATGTCGCCGATCTGCAATTGAAAAACCCCGATAGGGGTTAAACATCAGTAACCCCGCATCACATGCGGGGTTACGATCGTCATAAACAGGCGACCCTGATAAGGGTCGAACATCTGCGTCCTGTGCACAAAAGACCTATAACAAAAAAAGCCGTCCCCGGAAAGGAGACGGCTTTTTAAAGTACGGTTTGTGCGGATCAGAATCCGGCGCGTTCCTGGGCTTCTTCGGCTTCATCTACCATACCGAGGCGGGTGTACACCTGGAAGAGTTTAAGCCATGTTTCAGCAGAGTCGAGCTCCGGGTCTTGATCTTCGATTGCAGCTGTCTTCTCGTAAAACTCAACGGAATTACGGAAGTGCTTCTGTGCTTCTTCGAACATTTCCTGCGCACGCTGGTTATCCTGCTCAACGTTTGCCTGCTCGATGATCGCGTTGCCGCGGTTTTCATGGATTACGCCAAGGGCATAGGTTGTGTTAGGATTTTCAGAATCCAGGTTATATGCAGCCATCAGCTGTTCTTCAGCGATTTCAGCAATTTCGAGCCTGTCTTCTTCCATTGCAGCAATTGAGGCCTGAAGTTCTTCACGCTCGGCATCAAGTCTATTCAGTTTATCTTCATCAAAATTGGTGCGGCGTGCTTCTTCGCTGTATTCACGGGACAAATCAAAAATCCGGTCATATTTTTCACGAATTTCGGCATCCATGTTGATGTATTCCTGGTAAATCTGCGTACCGTAAACGGTTCGGTATTCGGCATTTTCAGGATCCATCTCAATGAGTTCTTCCAGTACAACAATGGCCTGTTCGGTTTCTCCACGGCGGAAGTGTACATTGGCGATTTCCTGAATAAAGAAAATCTCCTCAGGGAATCGTTCACGGGCCTGCGTAAGAATGCTCAGTGAACGCTCGTCGTCATCTTTCAGAGAAAGGAAATACGTCATTCTCTGGTATCTCGACTGATCGGGTTCAGTGGCGCGTTCTATAGCTTCATCCATGTATTTGATGGCGTTGTCTACATCTTCCTTCAGGAAGTAGACTTCGCTTATTGCATCGTAATTCATCACCGAATCGGGTGCGATTGCAATGGCATTGTACAGCAAATCAATAGAGCGCTGAAGTGAATCGGGATCGTTGGCTCCCTCAAAATTGATATCAGCTACAGCTTCTGAGTAGGTGTTTGCCCAGAAAGATTCGAGAAGTGGAAGGGCAGATTCAGCTTCGTTTCCGGATTTCTCCTGCTCAACATAAAGCTCGTGAGCGCGATTGAGGTTCTCACGAGCCTGTCTGAGAAGCTCAGGACGCTCATTTAAAGGCCTTAAACTGGACATTTCGAGGTAGGCTGCACCCTTGTAATAATAACCATCCGGATTATTAGGGTTTTCCTGAAGAGCCAGATTCGCGGATTCAATTACACCCTCGTAATTCTCATTCCGTAAATCAAGCTTAGCGGATTCGATGTTCAGATCGCCGCCGCAGGCGTATAGCACTGCTGCAATCAAACCAAACAAAATGGATTGTTTAAAAATCTTATTCATAACGCAGTTATTATTTCTAAATATTGTGAATGGTACAAATGTAACGATACTACCAAGTTAGTGCAACATTTTCGGCACCATCAAACTTCAGTAATTCAGGGCTTCCGGTATGGTTTTATTTTCAGATAAAATTGCTGATTATCATTACTGAATGTGATCAGGGTTAACTTAGCTGCGGATTCCCGTTTGCTGAGCGTAAATCAACAATGAATTAACGATACAAGAATGAAACAAATTATACATACCTCAAAAGCACCTGCGGCGCTGGGGCCCTATTCGCAGGCGGTAACCTGTAACGGAATGGTGTATTGCTCGGGTCAGATCGGCATTCTGCCTGATTCCGGGGCATTTGCCGGCGATACTACAGAAGCACAAACCAGGCAGGTGATGATCAACCTCGGGGAAGTACTGGTCAAAGCAGGATCAGGTTTTGGTAACGTGGTGAAATGCTCCATTTTCCTGGCCGATATGGATGATTTCCCAATCGTAAATGAAATCTATGGCAGTTATTTCAAATCCGAGCCACCGGCAAGGGAAACAGTCGCGGTAAAAACACTGCCAAAAAACGCGCGGGTTGAGATTAGCTGTGTGGCGTACGTGTGATTAGCGTGAAACCCTACACTAATTTATTCTTCCGGCAGCTCTGCTTGTATAGTTGCCATGCAGCCCTGTTGTAGAGACGCCATACATGGTATCTCTACAACAGGGCTGCGCGCTATGTTTAACCCGCGTTACCTCCTGATCACAAACGAATACTCCGTTTCATTTCCGGCGTAATCCCGGATGATCACGCTCGCCTCATTCTCACTTCTCGGCTCAAATTCCGGGTGATAATATCTCATAACGCCACCAAACGGATCGTAGGCAGGAATGCCGCGTACGCCGTTGACGATAAATTCGCTGTTGTTGAAATCTATGCCGGAGTTATCGTCTTTCACATTTACTGAAATAAACCATCGCTGATCGCTTCGGCGGCGGAAAAGCTGGGGAGATGATATTTCAGGACCAAGCGTATCACGACGAACATAAAAGGTGCCGGGTTCCGATATGCGTCCGGTGATGGTTCGCGATTCCGGATCACGTGTTGTGGACACCGGGTTGTAGCTGTTTCTTCTCGAATTGAAAGTGTAAAAAGAGACCTGCTCCGGATTTTCAAACCATTTTTCATCCAGCTCAACGGTCAGATTTACCGGACGACGGAACGGATCTTTGGCCGGAAGAATATGGTAGACCGGCGTTTCTGCATCAGACTGGCCGGAAACGGATACGTAAAGCGTGTCAAATACAGCGCCGGCAGGAGCATGAAGTTTTACTCCGATATCGGGAATTCTGGCAACGAGATCCCGCTCCGGAATAGCTCTGAATACTCTGGTTTTCGGAAGCTCGTCGGATACGATGTCAAACACAGGATCGAAAAGCTGAACCGATTCTCCGGGACGCACCTCATCAAAACTCCGTGCCATTCTCAGAAGCGCGCGGTAGGGAATGATTTTCAGATTGTTCAGCGTGATGCTTTTTGGCGAAAACCAGCCTTTGTTCCACGTCAGCGCCTGTATGGTTTGCGTTTGTGTAAAATCAGGATCAGATTCCGATACGCCGTAATATTCCGAAGCCGGTTTAAAAACGGGCCGGGCGATACCATTATCGTTTGCTGAAACATCCAGAATTCCGGTCGCCACCGATTCATTTCCGTAATAATCTCTGGCCAAAACCCTGAACGGATGTTTTCCGGGATCGAGCCGAATGCGCCCCTGATTGTACGAGGAAACATAAAATTCCAGATCATTTCCATCTTTAATATGCAATCTCTGAAATGCGCCCTGTCTGGCAGAAAGCAGCGGCCATACGCGGTCAACCAGCATTTTCCTGGAATGATCGTATGAAAAACTGTCGGCGCGTGAATAGAAGTAGTTCTGCCCGTCAATTTCCAGCTCAAGTTCGTAAACCGCGTATACATTTCGCGCATTATCGGAGCGGTCGGAGACATTAACCGCAAGCCCCACAGTTCCGCTCACAGGGATGGTTCCGAAATCATAAACGGAGGATGTTGTCCTTGGCCTTCGGGTATAGATTTCCTTTTTGCCATTTATGAGCGCATCGGCAGAAATGGGCTCCACGGCAAGTCCTGAGAAAAATGGCGGCGTGGTATCAGGAACGTGCAGGCCGGCCAGTTTTGGGTTAAAGGGATGATTCGACGGAGTTCTGAGCTCGAAATGGAGGTGAGGCGGCCCAATTCCGGTTGATCCCGAGCGCCCGATAACCGTTCCGCGACTGATATGGATGTCGCGGTCTGCAATGACTTTGTCGATGGAATAGCGGTAGTTTTCAAACTGAAGTTCGTCCACGATTTCACGAATTTCCGGCGAGAAATCCTGCATGTGTGCGTAAAGGGAGAAGGTGCCGTCGCGGTGCTGAAGGTAAACAACTTTGCCGTATCCGTACGGGCTGACCCCGATCCGGTACAGTAGCCCGTCGCGGCTGGCGTATACATCGTAGCCTTCGCGGCCCCACGTTCCGATATCCACCGCGGCGTGAAAATGGGCGGCGCGGGTTTCGCCAAACGTGGCTGACATATACTCGCTGGCGTTGGTAGGCCAGAGGTAATCAGCGCCGGGATACCGGTTTTCCTGCGCTGAAACACCGGAAAAAATCACACAGATCAGAAAAAATATCAGTACGAAAAATTTATTCGGCATCCTGTTTCTGCTGCGCCTGCACTGTAGGGTTAAGTTGGTTTACCGGTCGCGAACGATAACGGAAAGTGATGAAAATCCGCCAAGATCTGCTTCCACTTCGTCACCATGTTTCAGTTCCGAAACCCCGGCCGGTGTTCCCGTAAAAATCAGGTCACCCGGATAGATAGAAGCATATCTGGAAATATAGGATACTAACGCGGGGACTTTGAAGATCATATCTCCGGTACGGCCGTTCTGGCGTTTTTCACCGTTAACGCTCAGTGAGATGTTCAGATTATGGGGATCCTCAACCTGTTCGGGGCTTACGAAATTTCCAATAGGCGCAAACGTATCCATCCCTTTTGCGAGCGTCCACGGATGGCGCTGTGATTTAAGGGCGCTTTGCACGTCTCTTGCGGTCACGTCAATTCCGACCCCATATCCGGCGACATATTCGTGAGCATGTTCAACAGGGATTTGGAAACCGAATTTCCCGATTGCAATCACCATTTCAACTTCATGATGAACATCTTCGGTAAGATCGCGGGGGATCAGGACTTCGCCGCCGTCAAACGTAACGGCGTTAATAGGTTTGGTGAAAACGACGGGCAGTTCCGGAATTTCATTTCCAAGCTCCTGCGCGTGCTCAGCGTAGTTTCGGCCGATACAGAATACGGTGTTAATACTATAGGTATTCCGGAGGCCGGGTATTTTGATATTTCTCATTGGTACATTTACCCGGATTATTCACCAAAAGTTTAAATAATCCAAGGCCTAAAACTCAAAGTTACAGAACCGTGAATAAATTGGGTTAAATAGAAAAAGCTCTGGCGTAATATAACACCAGAGCTGAATTTCTACATATAAAAGCGAAAAACCGGTTACGTTTTAGTTAGGCTCAACTGAAACGAATGTGCGGTTGTACTTCGCTTTTTTGAAGCTTACAACACCATTGGATGTAGCAAAAATAGTATGGTCTTTCCCGATACCTACGTGCTCACCCGGATGATATTTGGTGCCGCGCTGGCGAATGATGATGTTGCCGGCGAGTACGTGCTGACCACCGAACTTTTTAACGCCAAGTCGTTTTGATTCCGAATCGCGGCCGTTTCTACTGGAACCTTGTCCTTTCTTATGTGCCATTGGTGTATGAAGTTAGATTCAGACAGTAATATTGTCTATACGAAGTTGAGTGATGTGCTGACGATGCCCGTTTGATTTCTGATAACCCTTACGACGCTTCTTTTTGAAAACGATTACTTTTTCAGCTTTCAGGTTATCTAAAACAGTGGCTTCAATTTTGGCGCCTTCAACAACCGGGGTGCCGACCTTGAGGTCGTCGCCGTCAGCAACAAGAAGAACCTTGTCGAAGGAAACTGATTCATCAACATCATTTTGCTGCCTGTCAACGAAAATTACGTCGTTTTGAGCAACTTTGTACTGATGACCGCCAATATGTACGATTGCGAACATTGTTGGAATAATAATGTCAGATTATTTTGATTGTTAGCTTCCAAATATAAGGAGAGAAGTTTAAATTTGCAATGAAATGAAACGTAAATGATTGGCGGCCGATTCTGATCCTGTATAATCCGAACGATTGTTCTGTCCGCTGAATTTTAAGTAATGTAACTTCAATTTATTCAACATTCTGATTATGAAAAAGCAACAGCCAGACCTTCATCAAAATGCGGTAAATCTAAAAAATCGCCGTCGCCTCAGAATGGACGGTGGTCGTGCATGGATTAAAAACGGCCAGCTTCACGATGCCGTCAACAACGGAGCGCTCGCCGTGGAAAGAAATCCCAAAACCGCTGATAAGTAAGATCAGTAAAGCGCCATTGAAAACCGGCGACGAAATTCCTGCGATACAGGATGGTGGTCGCCGAGTATCTTAAACAGCGCCACGCACGCTTTCCGGGCACCGTCGTCGTCAACCTTGCGATCGAGCATAATAGAGTTTATCCAGCTGTCGGCGGCCTGGCGGTAATCTCCCGTTTTAAAGGCGTTGCATCCTTCGACGTACAACTCTGCCGCTTTTCCGGTTTCTGATACGGAGTGATTTCCGTCTGCTACCTTTCGTACATGAACCAGCGTTTCGGGAACCGTTTGCTCGATTTCGAATCGTACTTTGTCCTCTTCTTTGAGCGTATTCAGGAGTTTTTTTGCCGTTTCAGGATCTTCCGGAAGTTCGAGCATGGCGAGTAAAACGGCGTGATCGGCATCATTTTCGCCGTTGTTCCACGCAGCTCTCACAATTTCTTTGGCTCTGTCGCGATTACCCTCGGACAGCGCGTTTTTAATCAGTTCCTGAACATCCGTTTCGTCGTCGGTATCCTCACTTTCAGGAAGATTTTCTTTCAGCCACTCCTTAATCTGCGCCTCGGGCAAAGCGCCGTTAAACTCGGCCACCAGCGCTCCCTGATACACCATTTTAACCGAAGGAATACTGCGAATCTGAAACTGAGCAGCAATCTGCTGATGTTTATCCACATCAATTTTGACCAGTTTCCATTTGCCGCGCGCCTGACCGGCAAGTTTTTCGAGCACAGGGCCCAGCGTTTTGCAGGGTCCGCACCATTCAGCCCAGAAATCCACAACCACGGGGGTTGTTTTACTGGCCTCAACGATATCTTTTCTGAAATCTGTTAATTCGTATGACATTTCGGATGAATTTTAAAGCGATAAGATCAAATAATTTCGACTGGCAATTTACGAAAAATGCGTTGAAAGCAGGCAGGAGAGAGGGAATTAAAAATTCAAAATGCAAAATTAAAAATGGTTGTTCGCGCTATTATTACGACAAATTATAATTCTCAAAAAAATGAATTTTCGGTTTAGGATAAATTGGTGTAAGGATATAAAGTAAATTCTTTCAAGGGCTGTAGGGACAGGGCATGCCCTGTCCCTACAATATTGATTATAAATAATATGTATAAAATTAAAACCCTGTGAATCTAAAAAAATGACTTCTTTTTGCAGATAATCGTTATTGCCATAAAAACGGATTGCACTAAGAACAAATCCCCCAGTCCCCTCAATTCCAAATAACCCATCCTAAAAACGTAATAATCATCAGCGCCTGAATGATAATTTTGAGGGCTATGCTACCGAAGAGGGCGATCAGGGTGCCGAGGCCAATTCGAATGGCGGGTTTGAACGGGCGTTTGTTGAAGAGAAATTCGGCCAGGAAGGCGCCGAGAAAGGGGCCGATGAAGAGTCCGGCAAAGGGAATCAGGAACGGGCCGAATATCATCCCCAGAATGCTTCCTCTGAATGCGGCTTGTGAACCGCCGTGGTGTTTTAGCGCGTAGGCGTTTGTTATGATCTCGGAGAAAAAGAGCAGAACGGTAAAAGAGATCATGATCGCCCAAAAGAGCCATCCAAACGGATCGAAGCTAATGGTGAATCCGTACACAGCCAGTCCGGCGTAGATAAACAGGAATCCAGGCAGCCACGGAAACTTCAGCGCGTAGAACGAAAACGCGAAAAGAAATGTAACCAGAAGCCAGGTCAGAACGACCGACATCAGTTAATGCGGCTCTTTGACCGGAATATTCCGGATCTGTTAACGTGGCCCACATATTTGCCGAGCACTCGTACTTCTTCAAAAACATCCGGCTCGATCATAATCTCCTGATATTCCGAGTTGGCCGGTTCCAGCCTCAGTCCGTCGGGACCGTAGTAAATGCGTTTCAGCGAGGTCTCTCCGTTGTACATCACGGCGCCGATATCACCGTTTTTTACGTCGTCATCCATCAGCAACACAAAATCTCCGTCCATGATACCTTCATCACGCATACTGTACCCACTCACCCGAAGCGCATACATTTTATTTAGTCCGGGGAAGAGGTGTTTCAGGGTGATGGTACCGAGATTCGCCTCCACGGCTTCCTGCAGGTAACCCGCAGCGATAATCCCCCTTACGGGAATGCCTTCATCCTCAATTTCCTGCTGGTAAGGGTCTTTTTCTGAGTTAATCAGATATTCGCTCTCGGAAGTTTTGTACAGATATCCCTTTTTAACCAAAGACTGCAAATTCTGGGTAACGCTGTTGGGCGATTTATATCCGAATTCGTCTGCGATCTCGCGGTAGGTCGGCCAGATATCGTGATCGGCTCTGTACTTACAGATGAATTCAAAAAACTCTTTTTGTTTGAGGGTCAGCTGGGTGTTATCCATAGAAATTGTGGTTATATTTTACATATATGTGTAATATATGAATATCATTTTAATTCCCAACCTATTTTTTTGAACTGCCAAAAATAATCCTGCAAAAAAACTCTCAATATTTTAGCATATTGTTATCACGGTCATATATTTTATATGAATACACTACAATCCGCTGATTTATAAGGGGATGAACGTATTCAGGGGACTTCCGGATAATCAGCCAATTTATCAAATCATTTTATGCAAACTGACACAGACACCACACTAAGGCTTCTGCTTGCGCTGCTTTTTGATATACGGATAACTGAAAAAGGAGCAACTGTGGCGCCGGTCGGCCTGCCGACTCACCTCATGAATGAGCTTCAGGAAGCCGGATATGGGCATATTAACAGTGATGCCAATCTTTTTGAGTTTTCCGAAAAGGGAATTCATGAGGCACAGAGAATGCGGGAGGTGTTTGGGATGATTGAGTACAACCACGCGCTGAGTATTCTGGACTACGAAAGGAGCCGAAACGGCATAAGTGATTTCCAAAATCGATGGACTGATCACGATCCTGTGCACACAGACCGCATTTTTACGCTTAAAATTTCTCTGAAAGGTGAGAAGCCCCCGGTATGGAGAAGAATAAAAATTCCGGGGATGATGTCGCTGGATGACCTCAAGGAAATTATTTACGTACTCTTCGAATGGTCGGGGATGCAGTTGTTCGCGTTCAACATCAAAGGTGCCGAATTTCCGCTTCAGGATGATATTTTTACCGGATTCTCCGAACCGTTTGAGTCCAGCGATAAGCTGGCGCCCTACCAGCTTTGCTCAACGCTCGACAACGTTGAGACTTTCAGTTTTACCTATAATTTCAAAAAGCGACACGTACATCACATTGTCATTGAGAAAGCGGAGGATGACCCGACTTTGAAAATCCCGGTATGTCTTGACGTAAGCGGCGGATCGCCCACGGAAGAAATCGACGGAGAGATGATTCGCGATACACCCTCAGAACCCGATGTGATGGAGATTAATGAGGTGCTGATTAAGCATTATGGCGGGAAAGGGTGAATGTGAATCCAATCTGAACGGTATCTGCCTGATCATGTAGGGACAGGGCATGCCCTGTCCCTACATGATTGATTCTAAATTATTTGCGATCAAGAAAATAAGCAAAGGCGTAACCAGAATAATTAAATTCTATAGCCCTAAAGAACGTAACCTACCGGTGCTTCCCCGGCGTCCATTCATCTTTTGAAAGCAGCTTCTCGCCTGATTCCAGCGCGCCGTCTTCAAGCGTGGTTCCCATGGAGTCGTTCCAGCGGTTCAGAAATCCAAACAGCGCCACCACGCCGGTTATTTCCACGATTTCGCCTTCATCCCAGTGTTTCCTGAGATTTTCTGCGATGTCGTCGGTCACAGAGTTTGGAACAACTGACGCTGCAGCGGCGAAATCGAGCGCCGCGCGTTCTGCATCGCTGAATGCCGGATGAGTTTTGTACTCCCAAATATGCTCCAGCTGATCCGCCGAAGCTCCGTACCGTTCTGCTGCCCGGATGGTGTGAGCCTGACAGTACCGGCATCCCGCCACGTTACTGCTGATATACCCGATCAGCCGCTTGAGCGCGCTGCTGATCCGCCCCTGATTTTCCATCACGGCTTTGTTCATTTCTATGAACGCGTGCGCAATGCGCGGCCGGTGGTGCATCGTAAGGATACTGTTCGGACAAAAACCGAGCGTTTCGTTGTAAAACGTGATCAGCTTTTGCAGCTCCGGATCATCATTTCCGTCTTTGGGCGAAATCAGTGGCCGGCTCATATTCAGATCAGTCGTTTCCGCGTGGAGTAAACGACTGGATGCCGGTAATTTCCCGACCGAGAATCAGTCCGTGGATATCGAATGTACCTTCGTAGGTATTTACTGATTCCAGATTCACCATGTGGTGAATAACGCGGTATTCACCGGTAATGCCGTTTCCGCCGAGCATGTCACGTGCGATCCGCGCAATTTCGAGCGCTTTGCCGCAGTTGTTGCGCTTCGCCAGGGAGGTCATGGAAGGATGATCTTTCCCCTTATCCTTTAGCTCACCAAGTCTGTAAGCGAGCAGCTGCATCTGGGTAATATCGGTCAGCATATTCGCCAGTTTAGTCTGAATCAGCTGATTGGCGCCCAGCGGATAGCCGAACTGCTTGCGCTCCATCACGTAATTTCTTGCGCGGCTGTAGCAGTTTTCTGCAGCGCCGAGTGCACCCCACACGATTCCGTAACGCGCGCTGTTCAGGCAGGTGAACGGGCCTTTCAGTCCGCGGATGTCCGGAAACACGTTCGCATCCGGCACAAACACATCCTCAAGAATGATCTCTCCGGTGTAGGAAGCGCGAAGCGACATTTTGTTATGCGTGGTTGGAGCCGAGTAGCCTTTTGAGTCGCTCTCAACGATAAATCCCATGATTTTACCGGTGTCACCGCCGGCTTTTTTAGCTTTTGCCCAAACAATGGCCAGATCCGCGATCGGGGAGTTGGTGATCCACATTTTGGCTCCGTTCAGAATCCAGCCTCCTTCGGTTTTGGTGGCGTTGGTAGTCATCGAAGCCGGATCAGAACCGTGATCGGGTTCGGTGAGCCCGAAACAGCCGATAAGATCGGCGCTGGCTAATCCCGGCAGATATTTTTTCTTCTGCTCTTCAGTTCCGAATACGTTAATGGGATGCATCACCAGCGATGACTGCACCGAAAGAAATGATCTGTACGATGAATCCACGCGCTCAATTTCCCGGGCGATGAGTCCGTAGGCCGTGTAGCTGGCGCCGATTCCACCATATTCCGGCGGCACGGTAACGCCCAGCAGGTTCAGCCCGGCCATTTCTTTGGGAATGTCCCGGTCAAAAATTTCTTCCTGGTTGCCCTTCATCGCTCTTGGCTCAAGTTTCGACTGCGCGTAATCGCGGGCGGTCTCCATGATCATGCGGTCCTCTTCATTCAGCAGGGATTCTATCTGGTACGGATCATGAATATTAAAAGAGTTCTTAGCCATAATGTAATCGTGTTTTGGAA
>PXAI01000266.1 GCA_003567135.1 Balneolia bacterium
ATTCCACGGACCGGCAGTCATCTGACCAGCAAGCGTGTGTCATTCTGATATATGAGCTACAACTATGACTGTCGTCCATTTTTTTATTCGATTTAGGTTAAAAATTGCCTTCTGTTACTGAAGACGGTGCAAATGTAAGGGAGTTTTGGGGAATATTGCAACAAGAAAATTGAAATGAGGAGAGGGAGGAACAGATTTCAGATCGGCGACGTGCGATTAGTGATTTGAGATTTTTTCAGATTTGGAGATCATCGCCGGTCGCAGAACTTGCTCCGGATGGAGCAACACGTCTGTGGCAATGCAAAAGACGGGTAGGAAAACGGCCCGAGTCTAAGATGGCATTATGGGCTGCTTTTGCGCCGAAGGGCGATATGTATCGTTGATAGCGAAACCCTTGGAGCGTTTTGACGACAGGAGCCCATAAATCAAGTTTTCGCGAAACGCTCCAAGGGTTGGGGGCGGGACTATTCCTGATGCACCATCTTGTTCGACCCCGCCGGGGTCGCGAGTTCGTCGCGGTCTTACACCCCGCATACGATGCGGGGTTACTGGTGTTGAACCCCGTTCGGGGTTCTTTTGGGGTTGCGGCGTTGGCATTGAATCCGCAAATCACCGTATCGCGCATCTCTTCCGTACCCCAATAGCCAATAATCCGTAATCAATAATCAATAAAAAGCCTTCACCGATATCAATCAGCAAAGGCTTTTAATCTTGTGCCCTGGACTGGACTCGAACCAGCACGCCGTTTCCAGCACTACCCCCTCAAGATAGCGTGTCTACCAATTTCACCACCAGGGCAAGATTCCAAAGATACAGCGGTTTGGTATTTAATGTCAATATTGATTCGGGAATATCGCGCTTTATTTTTTGGACAGGCGTTACCTGGACTATTAATTCCAGATTAATCCCAAATCGCTACTTCGAATCTTCCGAATGAGTTGGCAGCGCCGCGGAACATGCCGGGGCTGTTAAAGACCATCGCGATTTCACCGGTGTGGCTTACGGCGATGATGCCACCGTCGTTGGGCTGCAGTTTACCAAACACCACCTGCTCTGCGGCAGCCTGAAGACCGACTCCGGTATACTCCATAATCGCGCAAATCTGATACGCCACCACGTTCCGGATAAACTCTTCGCCGGTTCCGGTGCTGGATACGGCGCAGGAGTTATTATCGGCGTAGGTTCCGGCGCCAACGATCGGCGAATCGCCTACGCGGCCGAAGCGCTTGTTGGTCATGCCTCCGGTTGAGGTTCCGGCGGCCAGGTTACCATCGCGATCCAGCGCGGCTACGCCAACGGTTCCCATTTTACGATCGTCGATATACTTCAGCGAGGAACTTTCTTCGCCGTCGTGGTCGCGCTCTACGGCATCGCGTTCGAGGGCGCGCTGCAATTGCTGGTAGCGCCGTTCGGTGAAAAACCACTCCTGATCCACGCGCTCCACGCCCATCTGATCGGCGAACGTTTCGGCACCCTGCGTGGCAAACAGCACGTGACGTGAATTTTCCATAACCATACGCGCCAGCGAGATCGGATTTTTCACCGTGGTTACGCCGGCTACCGCGCCGGTGGCCAGATTCGATCCGTCCATAATGGATGCATCGAGTTCGTGGCGGCCTTCGTTGGTCATCACCGCGCCACGACCTGCGTTGAACAGCGGATCATCTTCCATAAATCGAATCACCTGCTCGACGGCATCGAGGCTGGTGCCGCCTTCATCTAAAATAGCGCGGCCAATCTCCAGCGCGTTTTCCAGCGACTCCAGATACGCGTCGCGGATTTCAGGATCAATGTCCCGTGAAATAACACCGGCCCCGCCGTGAATCGCTATGGCAAATTCAGGAACTTCCTCCTGATCGGGTTCAAAATCCATATCACATCCTCCGATAAAAAGGGCAAAAATTAAGCTGACCAAAAGCGGCCATTTGATTGGGTTCATCATCTTCTTTTTTCTTTTGAGCCGCTATTTCACCAGCAGCATTTTTTTGACTTTACTGTATTCCCCGGCCTCAAGCCTGTACAGGTACACCCCGCTGGCCAGGTTTGCGTTGCGCGAATCAAACGTTACGGTGTGATATCCCGCCTGCTGCATTCCGTTTTGCAGAACGGTGATCAGCTGCCCGTTTATGCTGTACACTTCCAGCCGGACGTGCGTTGCTTCGGGAATTCCGTAACGAATTTGTGTGGATGGATTAAACGGATTCGGATAGTTTTGCGACAGCATAAAATCTGCCGGAAGCTCGCCCGGATCGTGAATCGGCGCCGAGGTGTCAAACGGCAGATAGAGCGGCGAACTCACGCCTCCCGAGGGATTTATCGTACTCACACCATCCACCCAAAAACCGTCTGAGCTGGTCATCTCATCAACCACAAACCCATCCAGCAGTGATCGTTCTTCAATGCGCCGCAGACCGTCAGGCAGATCATTCGGCACCATCACGCCCCATGATCCGGTTCTGCCGTTTACCTGCTCATCATAAAACGGAGCATAGCGGTCATCCGACTGAAATCCGGCATCTTCAACCACCGTTG
>PXAI01000366.1 GCA_003567135.1 Balneolia bacterium
ACATCGGCCTGAAGGCGGTCTTCTGATGGCGCCGGAGGCGTCGTTTCCGGCACGTCAAGCTGATCGGGTTCCACCGGATCAGGTTCTGCAAGCTGGTCAGCATCAACCGGCTGCTCTGTTACGGGATCTTCAAGCAGTAAATCCGGATCGGTAACGCCTGACTCAAAAACGCCCTGACGAATCAGGAATATTACCAGAACGATCAAAAGCACGATCGCAAGAACTGATCCCCCGATAATCTGCGGTGAAGGCCCTTTTTTCCTGGGCTGACGCGCTTTTCTTCCAAGATCGCTCCAGTTCACCTGATCAGGATCAGGGGGAGGAGGAGTCACTTTATTGTGTTCCTGACCGGGATCAGGGCGCCCGGCTCCGAACGTAGAGCTTTTGGGCGTGATTTTCTTTTTCGGCTTGTCAACGTCCAGTTCAAATGAAAAGGGACGCTGCTCTTCGGGCAGGGATTCCTTCGGTTTTTCCTCAGGCTTTGAGGGTTCCTCGTCGGCTTCAGTGCTTTCTGCTGCTTCCGCGGCGTTGGCATCCGCCTCTTCCTCGCTCAGTCCCTGAATGTAGATATCGCGTAAATATCCGCTGTATTCGCCTTTCAGGGTGTAATCCAGCGCCTGAACCATGTGCTCATCATCAATACCCAGCGCGCGGCCGTATGTTCTTGCAAAACTTCGAACATAGGTGATGTTTTTCGGGCTGTCGAATAAACTGCCGTCCTCAATGAGTTCAATATTTTCGGTAGAAATGCGCGTGCGGTCGTAAATATCCTGGACCGTGAGCTTCTGACGTTTCCTTATTGCAATAAGGTCTTCATGCAGTTGCGACATATAACACTGGTTGTTGGTAGAATCTCTATTTTCATTAAATTACGGCCTGATAACCCGAATGCCGTAACGTTACAATATAAGAAGTAAGAGCCGGAATCGCTTGCTGCAAAATAATAAAATGACTGCATTAGATTTTCTGAAATTAGCCGGCAAAAACAGCATGAATCCTTTTAAAAAATAGCGTGCCAATTCACCTTCCAGTCATTTCATCCTTCTACCGCAAACTTGGGGCGATGTCGCTTTCCCGGTACATCAGTATCGGATCGGCGCTGCTGGCCGCGATTGTTCTCACGCGCCTTCTGGATGAGGATGTATACGGCGCTTACCGGAAAATGTGGCTGATTTATGCCGTGATTGGCGCATCGTTTGTTAACTGTATTGCCAACACGCTTTTTTACCGGGGCAAAAGCGGAGATAAATCGGCCGCCATCGGAGCCAACCTTCTGCTGGGTTTATCCTTTGGTTTAATCACGGCGTCTCTTGCGTTCTTTTTCGCACCGTTTTGGGCTGATCAGCTGAATGTGCCTGATCTGGCCGATGGGTTCCGGATGTTTGCCCCGTACATGGCGTTCGCCGTTTTTGCCGGAATCGCCGAGCCGATGTTTGTGGTGCTTGAGCGCAAAAAATGGCTGCTGGCCTACGCCGCCTCATACAACTCGGTGGAAATCTGCCTGATCGTGATTCCCTTTGCGCTCGGCTGGCCCATCCAGGATGTTCTGCTCATTATGGCGATTGGCCCAATGCTCCGATCTCTGGTTATCGTCGCTATTGCATTCCGAAATGCAGGGCCGTTCAGTCTGAAGTCGATTCGTGCTGAATTGCCCGTTTCCATCAATTATGGGGTTGGCATTCTGGCGATGAGCTTCGTGGGGATTGCCACCGTTGAGGCCGACAAGTGGATCGTAAGTATCTTTTTTGAGAGCGACGCGCTGTTCGCCATATACGCGGTTGGAGCCAAGAAAATCCCGTTTATAACGGCTCTTACCGCCGCTGCTGCCGCCGCACTCGTTACGCAGTATGCCGGAAAGATGAATCAGGGGGATTTTTCGGGATTTCTGACCGAAGCCCGAAAAGCAAGTTCGCGCATTTCGCTGATCGTAATCCCGCTGATTGCGGTTCTGTTCGTTTTTGCCGAAGAGGTGATGGTGCTGCTTTTCGAAAAATACGCCGACTCAGCGCCTATCTTCCGGATCTATTTGCTTGTGATCGTTACGCAGCTCGTGTTCCCACAGAGTATTTTGCTGGGCGCCGGAAAAAGCCACGTGGTTGCGCGCTATGGCATCATTGAGCTGGTTACAAACGTTGGCCTCAGCATACTTCTGATTGCGCCATTCGGACTCCTCGGTCCGGCTTACGCCACGCTCGCCGGGCACATCCTGATTGTTATCCTGCTTTCACTTCATGCGGCAAAAGCATTCGGAATTAGTCCCACAGAAATTCTTCCGGACGGCCGGATTCGCCCGATCATCTGGGGTTTGCCTGTGGTCGCCGTCGTATCCGGGCTGCTGAAATATTCCGCCGGATTATCACTTTCCGGACTGATCATCGCCGGTGCATTCAGCGGGGTGATTATTCTCGCTATGCTTCGAATCCAGGGATTCCACAAAGATCAACCTGGTCCGGAAAAAGAGAACGCTGAAGATGAAGGATAGTTTGAACAGGTTCCGGATCATCAGCTTCCGCGGAAATTTTCTGCAT
>PXAI01000168.1 GCA_003567135.1 Balneolia bacterium
CCGGAAGATTAGTTCTCGGGAGAAACCATCCCGGCTTCAACCGGACAGCCGTCGCGCAGATATTCAAAACGGTAAATTCCGGTATTGTGGCCGTCGCTCCACTGAATCTGAATGGCATAATTTCCGCTCATGGTAAGGTTGGTGATCTTCAGCCGGTCAGAGGTATCCACCAGAAACTTAGCAGGATCCATCGGTTTTCCCATCGCGTGGTGTCCGCCCTGACAAAAGACACAGGGACAGTTTTTACGAAGTCCGCCAAAGGGATAGACCGAAGTATGGCCATCGCCCCATTGTATGAGTAGTTTTTTTTCAGAACTTTCGACAATAATATCTCTTGGCTTGTATTTTATATCCATAGGAAAAGTTAAATAATCGTGAATCAGGTGAACTGAATACCGCTGTGAAGGTGTTAATAATGTTATCGGTCCGGCCGATCTTACAAGTCGCGGAATTTCCGATTAAAATTTAATTCAAGGCCGGATTTGATTATTTTCCGCATCTGAATTTACGAAATCTAAATAATTGCTTTAGTGTCAGATTTAAACATAATCCCCCAAACCAGAAAAACGTACGACTGGCCGTCACAGGCCGGATACTACGGGAAATTCGGCGGCAAATTTGTGCCCGAAATCCTGATCCCCGCTCTCGATGAACTTGAAAAAGCCTACAAGGAAGCGTGGCAGGATGAAGTATTTCAAAAAACCCGGATGGATCACCTGCATAATTACGTAGGCCGCGTAACTCCGCTCACGTTCGCCGAGCGGCTGACGGAACATTACGGGAAGGGTAAAATCTATCTGAAGCGGGAGGATCTGTGCCATACCGGAGCGCATAAAATCAATAACACGATTGGCCAGGTTTTGCTGGCTATGCGGATGGGCAAAAAGAAGATCATCGCTGAAACCGGCGCGGGTCAGCACGGCGTGGCAACGGCTACGGTCTGTGCCAGATTTGGTCTTGAATGTATCGTGTATATGGGCGCAGAAGATATTGAGCGTCAGAAGCTTAATGTCGATCGCATGAGGCTTCTTGGAGCAGAAGTGAGAAGCGTTACAAGCGGATCGCAGACGCTCAAAGATGCCACCAACGAAGCCATCCGCCACTGGGTTACGCACGTTGAGGACACGTTTTATATTATTGGATCAGCCGTTGGCCCGCATCCTTATCCGCAGATGGTACGCGACTTTCAGGCGATCATCGGCGAAGAGACAAAAACGCAGCTTCAGGATATCGAGGGAAGGCTTCCCGATTATGTTATTGCCTGCGTGGGTGGCGGATCAAACGCGATCGGCATATTTTATCCTTTTATAAATGATGAGCAGGTAAAGCTGATCGGTACCGAAGCGGCCGGACTCGGCGCGGAAAGCGACAAAACGGCGGCAACATTTGCTAAAGGCGGTACCGGCGTGCTGCACGGCTCTATGAGCTATTTGCTGCAAACCGACAGTGGCCAGGTTACACTGGCGCACTCCATCAGCGCCGGACTCGATTATCCCGGAGTTGGGCCCGAGCACTCACATCTGTTCGATACAGGCCGCGTTCAGTACGTGCCGGTAACCGATAAAGAAGCGATGGACGCCGTAAAGCTTACATCCAACCTGGAAGGTATTATCCCCGCCATAGAAACCGGTCACGCCATGGCATGGCTCGAAAAACTGATGCCTAAAACCAAAAAAGACGATCTGATCGTAATCAATTTCTCGGGCCGTGGCGACAAGGACATGGGAACCATTTCCGATTATTTTTTCAGCTGAAACAGAACGTAAACACATGACGATAGACGCCGTAAAACATTCCATAAACCGCATCGACAAGCTTTTTGCTGAAAAGCAGGGTGATGCAAAAATTATGAACCTGTTCATCACCGCAGGGTATCCGGATCCTGCTGAAACTGCTGAACTGATTCTCGGCTATGAAAAAAACGGAGCCGATCTGATTGAGCTCGGCATGCCGTTCAGTGATCCGCTCGCCGACGGACCGACGATCCAGTACTCGAGTGAAGTCGCCCTGAAAAAAGGCGTAACAATGGATACGATATTCGGGATCATCCGTAAAGTACGCGAGAAGTCTGACATTCCGATTGTGCTGATGGGATATATCAATCCCGTAATTCACTACGGCGTGGAAAACTTTTTCCGGGATGCAGCCGCTGCCGGCGCCGACGGACTAATTATGCCTGACGTGCCCGTTGAAGAATCCTCATATCTGCTTAAACCGGCATCCGAAAAACACGGCCTGCCGCTGATTTATCTCGTTGCCCCAAACAGCACCGACGAACGTATGCAGCTCGTTGATCGCAATTCCGGCGGATTTGTCTACTGCGTTTCCGTAACCGGCGTAACCGGCGCGAGACAGGGGGAGGACATCAGACAATCGGTCGGGCGGTTCATCCAGCGCGTAAAAAAGAACGTAACAGAAAATCCGGTACTCATTGGATTCGGCATTTCCAGCCACGAAGACGCCGTGGAGATTTCAAAAGAAGTAGACGGGTTTATCGTTGGCAGCGCGCTTATCAATAACATCAGAGAGCACGAGGGAAAAGAAAACTGGAAGGAAAAGCATTTTGATTTTGTGAGATCGCTGAAATACGGTGGTTAATTCAGAATTCAGGATGTAAGAATTCAGAATTAGGGGTGGATCCAGAAAATAGAAATTGCAAATACAATAAATTCAATCCTGTAGGTACAGGGCATGCCCTGTACCTACAGGGTGGTATTGGTAGATTATTTGTGGGAATTATGATTTACATTAAAACAAAAATCCCTTCTGGTCCAAAATTAAACCCGATCTTCAAGCCACGCGAATCTTCAGGAATCCTGTAATAATTATCCCTAAAAAAAGTTATACTATCTGGCGACAGCAATCGCGGGAATTTTTTTCAAAACTGAGCATATAACCATGAGAAGCACACTTAAAATCACGCTTTTAGCCGTTATCAGCGCGGTATATTTTATTGGATGTGAGGGTGATTACAGACAGATGGCTGTTGGAGCCAATGCCGAAATTTTAGTTGTGATGGATTCCACCAAGGCAGCGCAAAGTGCTACGGCTCTGGCTATCAGGGAGACTTATGGCGCGCCTTTAATGACGATTCCGCGACGCAGCGCTCAGTATGATCTTCGTTTCAGATTGCTGAATACCAACCGCCAGCTTGAGAATATCCAGCAGCATCGTAACATCATTTTTGCCGCTACGCTTGATGAAGACAGTAATGTGGGCCAGTATGTCAGAGCCATTCTCAGCGAGGCCGTAAAGGACAGAATTCGGAGTGGTGATCTGCTTCAAATTCCATTACGTGATCGCTGGGCGCAGGATCAGTGGGTAATGATTTATGTGGGAAATGACGACGAAACACTGGCGCAGCACATCCGCAAAAATGCGGGAAAATCAATTAAGGAGCTGCATGAACTGGAAATGCCGCGCTGGCGACGCTACATTTACCGCCGCGCCGAGCAGGTTCAGCTTGCTCAGAATATTATGGATGCCTACGGGTGGTCATTCAGAATTCAGCATGATTACCGCCTCGGCGTGGATACCCTCAATTTCGTAACCCTGCGCCGTTTTACGCACGATAACGACCGCTGGATATGGGTTTGGTGGCAGGATGATGTGGCCTCAATCGATCACATTGACAAGGAGTGGATTAACACTACCAGAGACAGCCTTAACCAGCACTATATGCGGGGATCGCGCGACAGTTCGTTTGTAACAACCGAATACCGCGAGCCTATGTCGTTCCGGGATGATCTGGTGATAAACGGCAAACAAACCTTCGAAACTTTAGGTTTGTGGCGGATGGAGTTTGACCTGATGGGAGGTCCGTTCGTGAATTACGTTATGTACGACGAACAGCACCAGAGACTCTACATGATGGAATACGGTCAGTTTGCGCCGCGCTGGAATAAACGTAACTTTGTGTATCAGTTTCAGGCTATGGCACGTACGTTTATATCTGATCCTTCTGCTGCGAGAAAAAATGAGGAAGAAGACGAAATAAGTATCTGATTTTATGTTATCTTCTCTAAGCATGCACTCAGGAGAGTAACAATCAGTTCACATCGGTTGAAATCATCTCAACCGGCAAACTTTAACTATTTTCTGACAGGAAGACCCTGTCTGCAAGTTACATTACATGAAAACAGACATTGGCCCTGATCTGATATCAGGTTACGTTCAGACGAACAAAGAAGTCATTAGAAATGCGTTCAGCAGAGGCGCCGGCAGCTACGATCATTATGCGTTTGTACAGCAGAAAATTGCCGGGCTTCTTTTTGAAAACCTGCCGAACAGCTCAGAGATGTATAAAAAACGCATCTTTGAAATAGGATGCGGTACCGGAATCATTTCCGAAAAACTGCTCAGGAATTATCCTGACTCTAAAATTTGCATGACCGATATTTCGCCTCAGATGGTGAATATGTGCAAGCTTAAGCTCATCAGCGTACCGCACAGCGGAGCGTGGTTCAAGGTTCTCGATGCTGAATATGACGACATCGGGAATTCTTTCGATCTCATTGTAAGTAGCCTTACCGCTCACTGGTTTGATGATATTCACGCCTCCATCCAAAAAATTACAGATGCCCTTAATCCGGGTGGTATGCTCGTTATGAGCTACCTCACAAATGACTCATTTCCGGAGTGGAGAAATGTTTGCGATACGATGAATATCGCCTGCACGGCCAACAGGTTGCCCGAAAAAGAGGAGCTACAGTCCGTAATCCTTGAACATGATTTCAGATTTGAGCCATTTTCAGTCCGCACCACGTTTGATAAATCCCATGATTTCTTCAAAAGCCTGAAAAAATCCGGTGTAAATACACAAACAGGAGAAAAACAGCTGGGCGTAAGCGATTTTAGAAAACTGGTTAGAATGTGGGATTCAACCGAAGAGAACGGAATAAACATAACCTATTCTGGTGAACTGCTGATCCTGCGAAAAGAGCAGGCGATATAAATGCAACATACTTGCAATTAAGTTTGTAATGTTGTACATTCATGAAGTCCCAATGCAATATGATTCATGGATATAAATCAGCCCCAACAGTAGCTCGTTGGAGCAGTTCATCAGATGCAGCCTCTTGAAAGGGCTGCATTTATTTTTTGTAGCAATTCTCGTTCCCGATAATAAAAAAGCCCTTTTTTATTTCCAGTATTTTTATTGATTTAAATCTCATAAAACTATTCAATTTTCGGGCTGAAAACATTATATTTAACTGTTCAAATGTTATTTAAACAACCTTAGGAGGTTAACAGACCAATGGCATTATCATTATCAAAAATTGAAGAATATTTAGGGCAGGAAGCAGATGGCCTGCTCGGACATGAGTGTAAGACAATTTCTAAAAAAGACCTGCATCTGCCGTCATCAGATTTTGTTGACAATGTATGGGCGCATTCAGACCGTAACATCCGCGTACTGCGGAATATGCAACAGATTTATAACACCGGACGCCTCGGCGGTACCGGTTATATGTCGATCCTCCCTGTAGATCAGGGAATCGAGCATTCAGGTGGTGCATCATTCGCGAAAAACCCGGCTTATTTTGATCCTGAGAATATCGTAAAACTCGCGATTGAAGGCGGCTGTAACGCGGTAGCATCAACCTATGGTGTACTTGGTGCAGTTGCACGCAAGTATGCACATAAAATTCCATTCGTGGTAAAAATCAACCACAATGAGCTGATGACTTACCCGAACAACTTCGATCAGATTATGTTCGGTACTATTGAAGAAGCTTACGAAATGGGTGCTGCCGCTGTCGGTGCTACCATTTATTTCGGTTCTGAAGAATCTAATCGTCAGATTATCGAAGTAGCTCAGGCTTTTGCCTACGCGCACGAGCTGGGCATGGCAACGATTCTATGGTGCTACACCAGAAACAACTCCTTCAAGAAAGACGGCGTTGATTATCACGTAGCTGCCGACCTTACAGGCCAGGCAAACCACCTCGGTGTTACCATCGAAGCGGATATCATCAAGCAGAAGCTTCCTGAAGTAAACGGTGGATTCAAGGCGCTCAACGCCGGCGACTCTTCCTACGGAAAGCTCGATGAAAGAATTTACTCTGAGTTAACATCAGACAACCCGATTGATCTGACCCGTTACCAGCTTGCAAACTGCTACATGGGCCGCGCAAACCTGATTAACTCAGGCGGTGCATCCGGTTCCAACGACTTCGCCGATGCGGTTAAAACTGCCGTCATCAACAAGCGTGCAGGTGGAGCAGGGCTCATTAGTGGTCGTAAGGCATTCCAGCGCCCGATGGGCGAAGGTGTTAAGCTTCTCAACACCATCCAGGATGTATATCTCTGTGATGATGTGACGATCGCCTGACGCAACTCTGTTTTAATTCAGAACATCAGCCCCGTATGTTGTCATACGGGGCTTTTTTATGTACCTCCGTTTCATGAGATTGCTGAAAAAATAGCTATCTTGGCAAGTTCAGAAACGATAAAATATTACCCGCATCCGGAGTTGAATTTTCAGTTCAGGAAAGCATTGTGAAATCCGCCTCACATGAACCGCATCTGCAAATTATTTGACATTGAGTATCCCGTTATTCAGGCTGGAATGGTTTGGTGTTCGGGATGGAAACTCGCTTCTGCCGTTTCCGAAAAAGGCGGGCTGGGGCTGATCGGAGCCGGCTCTATGTATCCTGACGTTTTGCGCGATCACATCCGAAAATGCAAACAGGCCACGGATAAGAGTTTCGGAGTAAACGTGCCGTTGCTCTATCCCGATATCGATAAAATTATGGATATCATCGTGGAAGAGGGTGTCAAAATCGTTTTTACCTCAGCAGGAAATCCCGCAACCTGGACATCCTGGCTTAAGGATAGAGGGATTACGGTTGTTCACGTGGTGCCGAATGTGAAGCTTGCCAAAAAGTGCGAAGACCGCGGCGTGGATGCCATCGTTTGTGAAGGATTCGAAGCAGGAGGTCATAATGGTAAGGATGAAATCACGTCCATATGCCTGATTCCCCAGGTAGCCGACGCCGTTTCCATTCCGGTAATCGCCGCAGGCGGAATTGCTGATGGCCGATCGGTAGCTGCCGCATTTGCCCTTGGCGCCGATGCCGTTCAGATTGGTTCACGATTTGCCGCCACTCAGGAGAGCTCCGCTCACGAAAACTTCAAAAAAGCCGTTATAGATGCGGATGACGGCGCCACGGTGCTGACTCTGAAAAAAGTGGTTCCGGTGCGTCTGATCAAAAACAAGTTTTATGATGATGTTCTGGAAGCTGAATCCCGTTGCGCCACGAAAGAGGAGCTGGCCGGGCTACTCGGAAGAGGGCGCGCCAAAAAGGGAATCTTCGAAGGAGATCTGGATGAGGGTGAGCTCGAAATAGGCCAGGTTTCCGGCATGATTTCCGATATCCCGACCGCATCTGAACTTTTCGACCGGATCATCCGCGAATATAATTCAACTATTGACCGGATAAGCAGTAAGAAACTGTAACCCGAATTACATAAGCATATTTTTAGCTCTGTTTAGCAAAAATTACCTGATCATATCTCAACATAAAGTAAATAGTTTACCAGCGTAACCCACTGATTATTGTCTGATACACTGCAACATAATACGCAGAGCCCCGGACGGTTTATTTCGAATAAATACCTCTTTCTGTCCATTTCTCTCAGCCTTGCCGCAACTGCGGTGGTGATGTACTACACCTACACGCCTGAGGGATTTGAATACGTGCGCCTGAAAAGGCTCCCCGGACTGATAATCGCCTGCGTGGTTGCATTTCTGAAGATCTGGTTTACCGCGGCTAAAATCCGTTTTCTGGCTGATAAAAAACTGTCATGGGCGGGTGCTTTCAGAGTGGTTGTGGTGTGGGATTTCACCTCCGCCATTACGCCATCCACCATCGGCGGTGCTCCGATGGGTACGTACGCCATGACCCGCGAACACATTCCACTGGGTCAGGCCAGCGCCATTACGCTATACGCACTTCTGCTGGATCAGCTTTTCTATCTGATGGTCATTCCGATGCTTCTGATAGCCGGAATCTATTTCCAGATCATTCCTCCTGAAGCGGGTTTGGTCGGTAAATACGCCATGGGGCTGATTTACATTACACTTCTTGCTTATGGATTGCTCCTTGCTTACGGCCTTTTACTAAATCCGGCTGCTCTGCGAAAAGTGGTAAGCAAAATATTCAAACTTCCGTATCTCAGAAGATATTCCGACAAGATCGAGAGTGAGCTTGATAACATGGTTGAAAAATCAATCGAGCTTCGTAAAAAGCCGGTTTCATTTTTGGTTAAGGCATTCATATTGTCTTCACTCGCATGGCTGGCACGGGCATGGCTGCCAACGATTGTGGTACTTAGTTTTCTTCCGGCCGATGTTGCGCTTTCTTTCCTTCGCAGCCTTGCCATGTCGTTCGCCAGTCTCTTTATGCCAACTCCGGGCGGTAGCGGCGGGGTGGAAGGTCTCTTCGTGCTGTTCCAGGGCTCTCTGATGGATCGTCAGGCGTTTGTGGGAATCGCTACGTTCATGTGGCGCGTTATCACGTTTTATATCAACATCGTAATTGGTATTCTGGTGATGTCATGGTATTTCAACAATGCGCCGACCGACAGCTACAGTGAACTCAGCAAAAAAGAAAAAAGCGCGGCCGCTGAAGCTTCAAATGATGTTTCTGATCTGAAATACAAGCAGGATGGCAAAGGTTAAAACAAAATACAGCTGTACCGAATGTGGCTACACCACGCCGCGCTGGATGGGGAAATGCCCTGAGTGTCAGTCGTGGAATTCTTTTGTTGAGGAAACTGAAACCCCTGCAAAATCGAAAGAGGAAAACCATCGTGCTAAGCTGCCATCCAAATCATTTGCCAAGTCAGAGCCGTTAACGCTGGATAAAATTCCGGAGGATGACACGTTTCGATCTACAACCGGAATGCCCGAACTGGATCGCGTATTGGGTGGAGGGCTTGTAAAAGGATCTTTCGTGCTTCTTGGCGGTGATCCCGGCGTAGGGAAAAGTACGCTCGCGCTTCAGGTTGGCCAGCTGAATTCGGAGAAAAATATTCTGTATTGCTCGGGTGAGGAGTCGGCCGCACAGATTCGGCAGCGCGCCAAACGGATGAACATTGTCAATCCCGGACTGCACATTTTCGCCGAAACTGACATGAACCGGATTCTGCAGGCCGTCGAAAAGCTGAATCCCGATCTGCTGATTGTGGATTCCATCCAAACCGTTTTTCGTCCTGAACACGCAAGCATGCCGGGAACCGTCGCGCAGATCCGTGAAAGCGCGGCACTTCTGATGAAACTGGCCAAACAAACGGGACTCACCACTATCGTAATCGGCCACGTCACCAAAGAGGGCGACCTAGCCGGACCGAGAGTTCTTGAGCACATGGTTGATGTCGTCCTGCAGTTTGAAGGGGATAAGCAGCTCAATTATCGTCTGCTCCGTTCCGTGAAAAACCGATTTGGGCGCACGCACGAAATCGGCGTTTTTGAAATGCTGTCTGACGGCCTTCGAAACGTATCTAATCCTTCTGAACTTTTTCTTTCCGGATTGACCGAAGGCGTGAGCGGAAACGCGGCCGCCTGCATCATGGAAGGGAATCGGCCTATAATCCTTGAAATTCAGGCGCTCGTTACGCCCGCGAATTACGGTACCCCGCAGCGAACTTCATCGGGATTTGATCAGCGTCGACTATCCCTGCTTTTGGCCGTTCTGGAAAAACGCGCCGGCTTCCAGTTTGGCAAGCAGGATGTCTTTCTGAACGTGGCCGGAGGGATCAGATTGAGTGATACGGCATCTGACCTGGCGGTAATTTGCGCGCTGGTATCCGCCTATACCGATAAACCGCTTCCGCCAAAAACGCTGATGATCGGCGAGGTAGGGCTGGGAGCTGAACTGAGATCCGTGACCGCCCCCGAATCACGGATTCGTGAAGCTGAAAAAGCCGGATTTGAGAAAATCTATATTCCCGGGAAATCCGGAAAAAGTGGCGGAGCGGCGATTGCGTGTAACAGTATCAACGATGTGTTCAGGCAGGTTTTTCGGAGGGATAAATGACAAATGATCCCGGCGGGAAATATCTATAAACAGAAAAAGCGTCTTTCCTGTTAGAAAAGACGCTTAAAATGTTACCTGAGTTAATCAGGATTTGAAAAAATCAGTAGTTATGACGCTGACGACGACGCTCTTCACGAACACTGCGCTTGAGGTCTTCACGGCGCTGTTCAGAAGGCTTGGTAAACTGCTGACGCTCCTTGTACTCCATAAGTACGCGGGAACGGGTAATAAGTTTTTTAAAGCGATTGATGGCGCGATCAATACTTTCGTTATCTTTGACTTTTACTCCAAGCATGGACAATGATTTAATCTGGAAAAATTTCTGTTAAATGTTAGGAATCCAAAATATAACATTTTTTATATCAAATATCTGCCTTTTCTCGAAACTTAATTTACTGGTTTCAAAGGGCGATAGAATCGGTTTAGTGGGGCCTAACGGCGCTGGAAAAACGACGTTACTGCGTCTTATAATGGGGCGTCATAAGCCTGAGGAGGGTTCGGTTTCCATACAGCAGGGATGCAAGGCAGGGTTTCTCGAGCAGGATACGCTTGAACTGAACCTCAACATGACGGTACGTGAGTACGCTTTGCTGGCTTTTGATGAGGTGCGGGCGATCGAAAAACGGCAGCAGGAAATAGGCATCGCGCTGGCCGAACGAACCGATTATGAGAGTGAAGCGTACCAGAATTTGCTGCTGGAACTGGAGCGGATTAATGAGCGCTATCTGGTGCTGGAAGGCGACCGTACGGAGTCGAAAGCGGGCGAAGTACTGGAAGGACTCGGCTTCACAACAAAAGAGCTTGATCAGCCGCTCGAACGGTTTTCAGGGGGATGGCGAATGCGCGTGGTGCTGGCAAAACTGCTTCTTGAACAGCCCGATATCCTGATGCTCGATGAGCCCACAAACCACCTTGATATTGATTCCATCGAATGGCTGGAGCAGTACCTGAAAAGCTACGAAGGCGCCGTAATCCTCGTCAGTCACGACCGGTATTTTATTAACCGGATGGTGAACAGGATTGCTGAGCTACGCAACAAAAAAATCTACACCTACACCGGAAATTACGACGAATACGAGGTCCAGAGGGAGGAACAGGTTGAGCAGCAGCGCCGTGAATATGAGTCCCAACAGAAGCAGATAGCCGAGACAGAGCGCTTCATTGAGCGATTCCGCTATAAGGCCACAAAGGCGCGTCAGGCGCAGAGCAGGATAAAAGCGCTGGAAAAGATGGATCGCATCGAAGCACCGGAGGAAGCGTCAAAAAAAGTATCGTTTCGTTTTCCGGAGCCGCCCTCCTCAGGTAAGGTCACAATGGAAATCAGTAA
>PXAI01000396.1 GCA_003567135.1 Balneolia bacterium
GGGGTGATTTCATCCTTCGAAAAACCTGACATCACGCTTTCGAGCATTTTCTCGCTGAAGAGCTCGGGACCCGTCGTTTTGGGGAAGTCCAGCTTAAACCAATCGTGGCTGAGCAGTTTGTCCAGCAGCGCTTTGTTTACGTTTCCCGAGGCCGCTATTTCCCCGTTTTGATCGTACGATTTTCCCTTGAAGTGTTTTCTTACGAGAGCGTCTATCAGCGTATTGGCCGGGCCTGTGTCGCCAAACATAACCTGGTCGAATTCGGCTTTGGCGGGAATCCAGGTGATGTTGGCAATTCCGCCGAGATTCAGCAGAAGGCGATTTTTCTGTAAATCGCTGTAGAGGAGCCAGTCGCCGTAGGCCGTAACGGGCGCGCCCTCGCCTCCGGCGGCGATGTGTTTCTGACGAAAATCAGCGATCACCGGCACGCCGCATTTTCGGGCGATGATATCAGGCTCGCCAATCTGGAGCGTTACGTTTGGCTGATTCGAATCACCTGACGGCTCATGGTAAACCGTCTGGCCGTGACTTGCAATCAGATCCAGATGCGCCGGCGGAAATTTCCATTTGTCAATCAGCTTTTTTACGGTTTCAGAAATCCAGTGGCCGGCTTCGCTGTTCAGGAGAACAATTTCACTTACGGGCGTCTCTTTCCGGAATGCGGCTTTAAGCAGACGGTTTCGTAATTCTTCGGGATATGGAACCGTATCCGCATTTACAACACGGATGGTCGTCAGAATTCCCGATCCGCGTATTTCGCACAGCGCGGCATCGAGGCCGTCCATCGACGTTCCGGAGATCAGGCCAAGTACAAATCTTGACTCTTTTGAAATTGCGTTCTGCAGTTGTTGAAAAGATTTTTTCATTGCTGTAGTTTATTTTTGAATACTGATGCTTACTTAACAATATCAAATAGTTACATCATTCCTTTTTTTCTCAGTCAGTCCACTATTACAGTTCAAACAAACACAATTTTTCGGTATCATTCAAGTGCACGCATATTCACCAAAACGCAGATTTATGGAAACCTTTCAAGACCCGGAAGAACTGGCAAAAGAGCTGGCGGTCTGCTTCGGCGATACGCGCTACCGGGTTACCACCGATTCACACCAAAGCAGACTCTACATCGAACTGCCCTCCTTCAGCGATGAGATAAAACCGGCTTTAAGTAAAAAGATCGAAGAAATACTGGATGAGGCAGACACGGAATACGACGAAATCATCCTGCTGAAACTTCATTCATAAAAGTTGTAAAAACAGAATAGTTTTAACGATTAAAAGCTTCCGATTTAACAATTATTTAATACTAAATAATTTAAAAACTCCGTACCTTAATCATACGATTGAACAGAGTGTAATCAGTATTATTCAAGATCGATTGCGTAATGTGATTTCGAGATTCACGGAGTATTCTGTGAGTAAGGAAAGTATTAAAAACAGCTTCAAAGAAGCGTGTCATTAATTTTGACTCATTCTGCGATTATTAAAATAAAGGTGATCGTTATGAAAGCAACATTCCAACTCAAGCGAGGCCAATTACATAATTTCGACCGTTATCACAGTGGATGGATTAACAGATTTCACGCTGCCGTTCGCTCCATATTCCGGAAAATCTTACGATTTGGATAACTCGCCTTTTTGCTTCATGGATTGATTAGTTGTTAGTTATGTTTGGGGATCCCGTCTCTCCTCGAGGGACGGGATTTTTTTATGCCTCCAATTCCGGCTTTTTCATCCTCGCTTTCAGCCAATAGGTCATATCCCCCGCCACGACCGCTTTTTCCGGTTCATGGAGCAGTTCGTGGAAATATCCCCCGTATGTTTTAAAGGTCTTATCCTTATTTGTCAGGCTCTTGAAAAAACGGTCTGATGCACCGAATGAAGTAATTCTATCCGCCGTGCCGTGTCCCATCCAGACCGGAATGTCATCCGGGAAATCGGCGCGTGAAATCAGTTCAGATGATTTCAGCAGTTCAATACCCGTCCTGGCTCTCACTAAACCCGTGTAAATCAGCGGATCATTTTTGTACCGGACAATACTTTCGGGATCACGGCTGAGCGCATCTGTTTCGAGTTTTTTCACCGGAATGGTCGGAAATGCCGACGCCAGCATGGTGCCGAGTGAAATCAGCCACTTCGGTTCATTGCTTGCCAGCTCGATAAGCGGCGCGGAGAGCATCACCCCGCTGAATTTGTTTTTGAGATGCGATGCCAGCAGGATCGCCAGCGCCCCGCCCATACTGTGGCCAAAAAGAAAAACCGGCCGGTCGCCGAAATCGGAAAACTGGTTTTCGAACACATCCTCCGCATCACGCTTTAAATAGAGCAGGCCTTTCACATCACCTTTTATTCCGGATGATTTTCCGTGGCCCTCATGATCGGGCGCAATCACGTAAGAACCTTCCTGAACCCATTTTCGGGCTACGGCATCGTATCGTCCGCCGTGCTCTGCGTAGCCGTGCAGCAGCAAAATTCCAGCCTTCGCGTTTTCCTTATCTCCCCATACATTAAGATGAATTTCAATTCCTCTTTTATTCGTAAATTTGGGCATCCTTAATCTATTATTACAGATTCCTGAGTTTTAATTTCTGATTATATACTGATATTTAATAAGCTGAGCAAGTTAACCCGGATTATTCACTAATAATTTAAATACACGATATAAATTATTGATTAAATTAATCTTTTAGTAAAAATACATTCCCTCAAATTTGGGTGTGCTATAAGTCGGCGACTTTTTCCCGCTGGCTGCGTTGAAGCTAAAAAAGTGTGCTCAGGGTACATTGGTACCCTTCCGCTCACTTTTTTACCTTCGCCTTGCCAGCGAAAAAAATTCTTGGTGAATAATCCGGGTTAAATCGGCTTCGAAATCATACCGTTATTATTTTGGTTGTTATCTCTGTAAAGTTTTTTTGACACTCAAACCGTTCCGATGAAAGTTTTAAAATTCCTTTCGGCTTTTCTGGCCGTTGCCCTGCTCATTTTTGCCGTCATTATTGGCCTGAACTGGACCGCATTCAAGGCGATGTTTTCTGAACCAGAGTTTTTCGCCGAAGGCAGCGAATGGGTCGAAAAAACGTACTCGCTCACCGGACTCTCCGAGTTCATCTATGAAGCTCCGGAGTTCTTGTCGCTTGCCTCCATAAATCTGGATGATCCGCAGGATACCATCCTTATACATGCTGATAAACCCCGCGTGTTCGGAAATCTCTACGGAATTTTCTATATGATGGAGCTTGAGCGCCAGATTCATACCGGCGAGCGCAGCGGCGAAGAACTCGTTTCGCTTGATGACATCCAGCTTTTCAAGGTCCCCTCCTGGTACCGGTCGCGTCATCGCCAGGCCGTTTCTGCCGTAGCCGCCGGCGCGGATTCCATCTCCGTTCAGGATGCCATCACTCTTGCCACGCGGTACAATAATCAGGCCGCCGCCGATTTCCTCTATTTCTATTTCGGCGCTCCGAATATGGATGCGCTGATCGATTCGCTTGGAAACGGTGAGATTGAGCGATACGCTCCGGTTGCGGGAATTCAGTCCGCGATTTTCCTGCGTCCTGAGGGTCAGAGCTGGAACGAAGCCGTCGATTCGCTACGTGCGATGGACCGCACGGCGTTTCAGCGTGAGATGAGGGAAATTGCGCAGGGATTTGCCTTTGATGAGGAAAAACGGAGTCTCATCAAAGACAGCGCCACGCCTTTACGGCAGCGTTTACTATCCAATGAGCACAGAACGCACAAACTGTTTTCACGGGGATCGGCGTACAGGCTGGCCGGAATTACAGCAAAAATTTTTTCCGGGGATTACATCTCTGCAGAAGCCTCGGCGCGCATTATGGAGCTGATGAACTGGCCTGCGTCTGATCCGGTAGTCCGGTCGCATATCCACGATTACGGCGCGCTTTACGAAGAACGCCACGGAATTTTGAACGGAATCGACTTCGGAACTTCGGTTTATACCGATCAGCGCATCGTTCAGGTGATGCTCTTCAACGATCTGCCCAACGCGATGTGGATGCACATGGCCAGCAACTATATGAGCCAGGATTACCAAAGGCGGTTAATCTACGATCCTGAACTTCGAAATCTTACCCGTCGGGGATCTGAATCTGCATTTTTGCCTTAAAAACCGGAAATTCGGAACATTTGAAGCCCCTTTTCGGGTTATATTAGCAGATTATATTACTGAACACCAAAACTTTATAGTCAAAAATGAACTCTATTTTAACGCCAAAAATTGATCAGAGCATAGCTTTTCAGGTGAATGAAATCACCAGGGGGATTAAGAAAAAAAGTACGGATACAAAAAGTCGTCCAACGATAACCATTTCAAGAGAATTCGGATGCGAAGGTATTCCGGTTGCGAAAGCGCTCGTGAAAAAACTCTCCGGTGAACATGATAAATGGAGGCTCTTCAACCGTGATCTCATTAACGAGATTTCCAATGAGGATGATCTTTCCGATGAGCTTCTGAAAGCCGTAACCGAAGAACGCCGCAGCCAGATAACGCAGGATCTGGAAGCCATGCTTCGCGTCAGGCCGTCTGATTATCAGGTTTATAAACGGCTCGGCCAAAACGTAAAGCTGATCGGGGAAAGTGGAAATGCGGTTATTGTGGGATCAGGAGGATCTGTACTGGCTGAAAAAGAGCCCGGTTTTTTCCACGTGAGATTAACCGGAAGTTTCGACTTCAGGGCAAAGCGCATCAGTGATGCTACTGGTATTACAATGGAGGAAGCGCGTAAAACGGTGCAGTCCAGAAACACGGCACGGCAGGAGTTTATTCAGGAATTCTCCAGAAAGAGTATCGATGATCCGTCGCTCTACCACATGATTTTACGCAACGATATTTTTGATGCTGATCAGATAGCCGACCTGATTATCGCAGGACTAAAATCGGCTAAACTTCTCTGAGGCTCATTTTATGAAAAAAAGATCGCTGCTGCATCTCGTCTGGCTAATTCCGGGGCTTCTCTGTCTGCTGCTCTTTCAGCAGGTAACCGTCTATTACGGAATTTCCAAAACGATGAATGACGGCGTGGAACTCACGGCCGATGTCACCGATTTCCGCATTAAACAAATCGCGGCTCAGACCAACGGCTATGTTGATCTGAGATTCGAAACTGCGCAGAACGAAGTCGTTGAACAGCGTCTATCGCTGCACGCTCAGCACGCATCCAGGCTGATCGGCAAAAACCAGCTCGACATCAAATACCGGGCCGGCGCAGATTACGATATCGTGATTGTATCAACGTTTGATTATCACCGGAATACCGTACTGGTCAATCTTTCCGTGATCGGGCTTTCGCTGCTGGTCCTCATCCCACTTTCCATTTACGCTTCGCGATACGCGATGGGCCGGACAAAAAACCAGCGTCCGGATGAACTTGAGCTGGATATTATCGGCAAACCCAAAACGGCATGATCAGCACCGACCGCGATTCCTTCGGATCACTCCTGCTTTTCCCGACGCCGCTCGGCCGTGAAGGCGAGAACCGGTCCATCCCCGAGTATGTCATTCAGCGGATTCACGAAACCCGGCATTTTGCCGTGGAGAACCTGAGAAACGCCGTTTCATTTTTACAGTGGATTGAGCATCCCGTTCCGGAATATGAGCTGCATTTTTACGAGCTCAACAAAAACACGCCGGAACTCACGCTCAGCGAATATCTCCAGATCATGCTGACCGGAAACGATCTCGGCGTACTTACCGACGCGGGGTGTCCCGGAATTGCCGATCCCGGTTCGCGCTTAACGGCATTGAGCCATCGCTACGGAATTCCCGTTGAGCCGTTTACCGGGCCTTCATCCCCCCTCCTTGCCCTGATGGCGTTTGGTATCGGCGGCCAGCAGTTTGCCTTTCACGGATATCTGCCGTCCAAAACGGGACAGCGCGAATCAAAGCTGCGCATGCTCGAAAAAAGATCGGCTGAAGAACAATCGACGCAGCTATTTATGGAGACGCCCTTCCGGAATGAGGATATGTTTCGCTCGGCGATGAACGTGCTGAAAGCCACAACGATGTTCTCCGTCGGCGCCGCGCTTACTACCGGTAAAGAGTATATCCGGACCTACTCAACCGGGGAATGGAAACAGAAAAAAACGCCGGAACTGAATGGTCTTCCCGCCATTTTTGGGATCAGAGCCGAAGCGGAGATGACGGCCGCACAGATGAAAAAACGTACACCTGTAAAAAAGAAATTCGGGCGGTAGAACGGTTTTAAAATTTCCGGCACAAATCTATTAATAACAATACTGTAGGAACAGGGCATGCCCTGTCCCTACAGATTGCAGATCAAACAAACTGCTGATCAAACAGATTGAAGATCATCCAGAACATTCCGGTAAAACACCGTTTTATCAACGGCCCGACAGCAATGATTGTTTAAATCACATCTGGTCGTTAACCGGAGGCCTTTCAGGCGCCAGGCTCCAGTGTTCCGGAGATCTCCAGAGGCCCGATACAAGTAATTCCCTCATAAAGAAGACTTCTTTCGGCAGCTTGTTGTACAGTTTGCTGAAAAGTTCTTCGTGGCCCAGAAGCTCCTGTTTCCAGACTTCCGTATCGATGTCCATCACTTTGTTGAAGTCTTCTTCAGAGAAGTCGAGGCCTCTCCAATCGAGATCTTCATAGCGCGGCATCCAGCCCAGCGGGCTTTCCACGGCGAATCCTTTTCCGCTTACGCGTTCAACGATCCAGCGCAGTACGCGCATATTGTCGCCGAATCCCGGCCATGCGAATTTTCCGTTCTCATCTTTACGGAACCAGTTCACTCCGAAAACTCTCGGCGGGTTCTTGATGATACGGCCAAGCTGCAGCCAGTGATTGATGTAATCGCCCATGTGATAGCCGGCAAACGGAAGCTGCGCGAACGGGTCACGGCGAACTTTACCCATCTGGCCAAACGCGGCGGCGGTCATTTCTGATCCCATCGTAGCCGCGAGATAAACGCCGAAGTTCCAGTTAAACGCCTGATATACGAGCGGTACAGCCGTTGCGCGGCGTCCGCCAAAGATAAACGCGCTGATAGGCACGCCTTTCGGATCTTCCCAGGCCGGATCAATAGACGGACACTGAGAAGCAGGAGCCGTAAAACGCGCGTTCGGGTGCGCTGCCGGCTTTCCGCTTGAAGGATCGTAGCGATTCCCCTGCCAGTCGGTCAGGTTTGCCGGAGGCTCTTTCGATTTCTCCTCCCACCAAACTTCCCCGTCGTCCGTTACGGCACAGTTTGTGAAGATGGTATTTTTGGAGATAGACGCCATCGCGTTGGGATTCGTCTTATTATTAGTACCGGGCGCCACGCCAAAGAATCCTGCCTCAGGATTAATCGCGTAAAGTTTTCCGTCTTCGCCGGGTTTAATCCAGGCGATGTCATCGCCGATGGTCGTAACTTTCCAGCCATCCATCTCTTTGGGCGGGATAAGCATCGCAAAGTTGGTTTTACCGCAGGCACTCGGGAACGCGGCCGCAACGTAGGTTTTTTCACCTTCCGGCGACTCCACGCCAAGAATAAGCATGTGCTCGGCCAGCCAGCCGTTATCTCTGGCCATCGTGGATGCAATCCTCAGCGCAAAACACTTCTTTCCGAGAAGCGCGTTTCCACCGTAGCCTGAACCATAAGACTGAATCAGCTTCTCTTCAGGATAATGCACAATGTACTTCGTATCGGGATTACACGGCCACGAAACGTCTTTTTGTCCCGGCTCGAGCGGCGCGCCGACAGAATGAACGGCTTTTACGAAATCGCCCTTTTCACCAAGAACATCAATCACTTCACGGCCCATGCGGGTCATGATGCGCATATTTACCACAACGTATTCAGAATCGGTAAGCTGGATTCCAATTTCAGCGATATCGGAACCAATCGGCCCCATGCTGAACGGAATCACATACATCGTACGCCCTTTCATCGCGCCGTCATACAGGCCTTTGAGCGTCTTCTTCATCTTTCCGGGATCTTCCCAGTTGTTGGTTGGCCCGGCGTCTTCTTTTCTTCTGCTGCAGATGTATGTTCTGTCTTCAACCCTTGCTACGTCGCTCGGATCAGAGAAAGCGGCATAGGAACCCGGATGTTTTTCCTCATTTAATTTTTTAAATGTACCCCCTTTAACCAGCCGGTCTGTCATCAAATCATTTTCCTCTACTGAACCGTCAACCCAATGTACATTATCGGGTTTAAGTAATTGGGTCATCTCGTCGACCCACGCTAATAATTTACTGTGATTCACATCATTTCTATAACTCATTGAAATAACTCCAAGATATAGGTTTTAATTTGTGAAGCCGCTTACGCTGAAACGGCTTATATAATGTATAGGTAAGAAAATGGCTTAACTATGTGATTCAATACTTTTTCTACGAAATAATTAAAAATTGCAGACTCAGGTCTCCAATGCATTTACAGTACATTGAAAGGCAAGGAATTATCATAATATTATTTATTGCAACGCATTGATTTAACACATTCGTGAAAGCGCTTTTCTGTCATTTGAAAGATAACTACATAATGACTCAATTAATAATTTTTCAGGCCTTTTTTACCCATTTTTTATATGAACCGGACAGCCTCTTAAACTGATTTCTTCATGATCGTTTATAACCGCGCACTGCTCCTTAATTATCTCGAAATGCTTCCTTATATTTTGCCGAACTTACTTTACCCGGACACACCATGAATACCTTCGGCACGCTTTATCTTGTTGGAACCCCCATCGGAAATCTCTCTGATTTATCGCAACGTGCGGTGTCGGTTCTGCAGGAAGCTGATCTCATAGCCTGCGAGGACACCCGGACCAGCGGCTCGATGCTCCGCAATGCCGGAATCGAAACCCGGCTGACCTCCTACCATCAGCACAACGAGCACCGGAAAACAGATTCACTCATCGAACATCTGAAATCGGGAATGGATGTCGCCCTTATCAGCGATGCGGGAATGCCCGCCATTTCCGATCCCGGTTTTTTGATTGTGCGCGAGTCGCATAAAAACGGAATCACCGTGGTTCCTGTTCCGGGACCGTCGGCCGTTATCTGCGCCGTGGCCGCCAGCGGACTCCCCTCCGACCGCTTTATTTTCGAGGGATTCCCCCCGCAAAAGAAAGGGCGCAAAACACGTCTTGCCGAAATCGCGGAGGAAGACCGGACCGTAGTGCTGTATGAGAGTCCGCACCGTTTGGTGAAACTGCTGGGCGAGCTGCTGGATGTGTGCGGCGAAGACCGACTTTGCTGCGTTGCGCGGGAGATCACCAAGAAGTTTGAGGAGATCCGACGCGGCACGCTAAAGGAGCTGCATCAGGAATTTTCTTCGCGCGAACGTATTAAGGGCGAGTTTGCGATCGTTCTATCCGGGAAATCGTATCAGGAAACCACAACAGATGACTGATCAGGTGAACCGGTATTTTTCAAATTTCTGGAACAGTAAATGGGCGCTCAGCCTAACCGCGGGTGTTTTTCTGGGGATATCCTATCCGCCCTTCCCGTTCCCTTTTCTCGTATTTCCGGCGTTCGTTTTTCTGATCCGTCTGGCCGTACTGACCGACAGCGCGCGTGAGGCGACCTACTATGTGTACCCGTCGCTGGTCATCTGGAACATCATTTCGACCTACTGGCTCATTTTCGCAACCGTTGCCGGCGGGATTGCCGCCATTCTGGCCAACAGCGCGGTGATGCTCATCCCTTACCTGATGATCCGCCGCATCCTGCACGCCAATAAATCGGGCGGCTGGATTCCGGCGCTTTCAATCGCCTCAGTCTGGACCGCCTACGAATTTCTGCATCACCGCTGGGATTTATCCTGGCCGTGGTTGACGCTCGGTAACGCGTGGTCGAACGTTCCCTGGGCAGTGCAGTATATCGAGTTCACCGGCTCGCTCGGCATCTCGTTCTGGATCGTGGCCGGCTCGTTTTGGTTATGGAAGATGACCGACCTCAAAGGAAAAAATCCGGTCATCAGCACCGCTTCGGTCATCTTTATCCCGGTTCTTATTTCGCTGATTATGTTTTTCCGGTTCGATGATCACACCGATGAGCACGTTCACGCCGTGATCGCGCAGCCCAATTACGATTCCTATCTGCATCTGGCGGGATATCCCAACGCCACAATTCCGCTGCTGGAGCTGATTGAGCTTTCCGGATCGGCCATCACTGAGAATACGCAAGTCGTACTCTGGCCGGAAAACGCGGTGATGGGGCGCATCGACGAGCGGATGGTCACCAGTATCGAGCAGCAGATCCGCGAGGCAACGCGCTACTGGGGTATTCCCGTGGTAACCGGCGCTACCTTTTTCAAGTACTATCTGGATGAGGATACGTCGCTGCCACCGGTCTACCGTCTGGACGGCTCCGGAACGCCCTTCAACTACTACAACAGCGCCATCGGGATTTACCCTGACGGAACGCGCGAGTGGTACTTAAAAAACAAGCTCGTGCCGATCGTTGAGCGCTTCCCGTTTGTGAATCAGCTTCGGTTCATTCCCGGAATCGACTGGCCCGGACTATCGGGCTATGGCCGCGGCCGCGAACTCCATCTGTTTTCCGCGGATGACGTCTCCTTCCCCGCCGTAGTCTGCTACGATTCCGTTTTCCCCGACCTGATGCGCCGCGCCGTGCTGCAAAACGCCGGATTCCACGCCGTAGTAACCAACGACGGCTGGTGGGGCGACACCAGCGGACACATCCAGCACTACGATTTCGCCCGCCTCAGAGCCATCGAAACCCGCCGCGCGGTAGTCCGCAGCGCCAACAACGGCATCTCCGGCATGATCCTCGCCGACGGCTCCGTCCACTCCCGCACCGAATACTGGACCCGGACGGCTTTTGAGGTAGAGATTCCGATTTATACGCGGATTACGTTTTATACGCGGTTTGGGGATTGGATTGGGTATTTTTCTTTGGTAATTGGATTAGTTGGATGGGGCTTTTTTAGGTTTCGGAAATTGTGATTTGAATTGTGAACTTTTTGGGTGGGCGCGAATCTATAGTTTTGAGTGATGAGGATTGAGAGTGAGTTTTGAGTGATGAGTGATGAGTGATGAGTTTTGAATACGGTATGTAATTATTTAACAACGCTATAGTTGATTTTACGGGAGTCTGTTTCTAAAAAATGAGTGAAGGTTTTTAGCTATTCTTAACCGGCTAATACTTTTATAATTTTCTCTGCGAAACGCTATGCATCCCTCCGCGAACCGGCATTTTGAATTTTGAATTTTGCATTTTGAATTCATCTCCTATTCTCGAATCCCAGTACATCGGAGACGATTTTGTCCGCCAAAACAGCGCCGCCGTGCTGAAAGTCCCAAGCAGCATTGTGCCCCTCTCCTGCAACTATTTGATTAGCCCGCAGCACC
>PXAI01000321.1 GCA_003567135.1 Balneolia bacterium
ATCGCACCTTCGTTTGTCTGATATCCGGTGCTGAAAAGCACGCAGCCTTCCTTGCCCATGTAATCGGCAAGTTTGTCTTCAAGTTCGAGGTGGAGATCGAGCGTTCCGTTCAGATATCTTGAACCGGTGCATCCGGTCCCGTAGCGGTCAATTGCGTTTTTTGCAGCTTCCATAAGCCGCGGATCATTGGTAAGGCCGAGGTAATTATTCGAGCCGGCCATGATCACTCTGTGATCATCAATTACGACAGTCGTTCCGTCGGTTTCACTAAGAGGCTTAAAATAAGGATAAAGCCCAGAAGCCTTAATCTCATCTGCTTTAGTAAAGTTGAAAGCCTTGGAAAATATATCCGTTTTTTTCTTGGTAGGGGTATTGGTCATACCTTTGTATTTACAAAAAATATCTTCAAAATAAGTCAACTGGTAATATAGGCACTTATTCGTTGTGTTCAAACCAGCCTATTGACCTAAAAAAACTTGATTTCCCCCATATTTCAAGGGGTGTTCATCAGGCCTTTGTTAACACTGTTAACGGGCGTCGGTTTCATTACGTTCAGCCGGAACAAATGTTGCCAGATATTTTATGTAATCGCTCGCAACCTGCTGCCAGTTGAATTTACCCATCGCATATTTCCGGCTCTTTTGCGAGAGCTCTTTCAACTCTCCTGATGTCAGCGTTTTGTCAATTTTCTTCGCAAACGCATCTTTATCATTTTCAGCAATCCGGTATCCGTTTTCGCCCTGCTTAATCACATCCCTGATTCCCTCGAGATCACTCGCAATGGCCGGCGTTTCGCGGATGTTCGCCTCAAGCAGCACCACGCCAAATCCTTCCATATCCCCCGTTACCTTAATATTCGGCATGATGAACAAATCGGCCGCAGCGTAAGCAGCAGAGAGCACTTCATCCGGCTGACGCCCCGCCAGGTACACTTTGTCCTGAAAGCCCGTATCCTGCACAGCCTGACTTATCGCCGCATTTTCAGCGCCATCGCCAATTACAAGATAGATGGCGTCGGTTTCAACCTGCGTCAATACTTCGCGGATGAACCACTCATGCCCTTTTCGCTTGATCAGCCGGCCTACCGTCAGCAGCAGTTTTTTACCGTTCAAATCCAGATTGAATTCTTTTGCGATAAATTCGCGCGCGCTTGGTTTATCCGGCACGTCTTCCACATCTTTGATATCAAATCCGTTGGGCAGAACCTGGCTTCTTTCCGGCGAAAGCCCGCGGTTGATGCACTCCTGCTGTGTTGCCGAACTTACCGAAATGACGCCGTCGAGTTTTCGGAAAACTTTTCTCAAAAACCACTGATACGGGCTCAATCCCATCGTAACATCGTGACCGTGTGTGATGGTGATCATCGGTTTTTTAACCCGGTTCCCAATGAACCACGCCATCGTGCCGGTTACCATCGAGGAGAATAAAACGACGTCAGCATCGGTTTTTCGAACATAAGACGGGAGAAAAAGAAAAAGCCTGGCCATGAAAAACGCTGTTTTCAGACCGATAAACTTCCATCCGGTTTCCTGAGTGAGGGTGTGCAGCTCAACATCGGGCGAGGCTTCCATTTCGCCGGCCAGCTGCATACTTACGCGCTGCATCCCGCCGATATTTTTCAGCACAGCGTCCTGCGGAGGATGTAAATGTGAAATGTATAAAACTTTCAAAAGTCCCTGATCTGTCGAATTTTTATAAGCCCTGAATGGAAGGCCTTATACGATGGTGGAATTTGTTAATAACTTATGAACTTTGAAACACTCTTTTTTGATAACCTGATCAGCGTTTCGCAACGGGACTTCTTCCGTAGTAGCTTTCCACGACTTCCCTGTAATCGTTAAGAAGGCCGGTCATGATGTCATCCCACTTGTAATTTAACGCCTTAGCCCTGGAGTTTTCGGACATGGTTTTTCTGAGCTCGTCATCATCCAGAATTTTCTGAACGTTTTCGGCAAATGCCTCAACATCCTTGGGGCGCGTCAAATAGCCGTTGACTTTGTTTTCCACCAGCGAGCTACTTCCCACGGCGTTGGCCACCACGGCCGGCAATCCGGATGCCATCGCCTCAAGGGTTACGTTTCCAAAAGATTCGGTATCTGATGGAAAAAGGTAGACATCCGACGATGCGTAAACCTTAGCCAGCTCTTCGCCAAAAACGAATCCTGTGAAAATGGCTTCGGGGATTTCCCGCTCCATCTCCTCTTTTATTGGCCCGTCTCCGGCAATTACGAGTTTCAGCTTTGGATTTTTTTTAAGCAGGATTTTTGCCGTATCCAGCACCGTTCTAATATCTTTTTCCCAAACCAGCCTGGAAACGAAAAGCAGGATTTTCTCATCATCCTTAACGCCAAGCTTTTTTCTGAGCTTCATATCGCGTTTTGCAGGATCAAAAAGATCAACGTTTACGCCCCTGGCCCAGATGGTGAAGTTGTCGGTGAATCCTTTTTTATTGAGCCATTTGAGCATCGAGGGCGAGGGTACAAAAACTTTCCGGCAGTTGCCGTAAAACCAGAACATGTACTTCCAGAGCAGCGAATCCAGAATCTCCAGATTGTAATACTGCAGATAGCTGGCAAAGTGGGTGTGATACGAAGATACCAGCGGAACTCCCTTTTCGCGGGCGTAGTAGAGCGCTTTTAGTCCGAGAAGATCGGGCGTGGCAACGTGAATAAGCGTGGGTCTGAAGGCATCCACTTCCTGACGCGCCACTTCAGAAAACGTCAGCGAAATCCTGTACTCAGGACGCCCTGGAGCAGGAATCGAAGGCACCGGAACCATGGTTCCCTCATGATCAATCGCGGGATTATTTTTGGTTGGCGCAATCACCAGAACCGGAACGCCTTTGCTTTCGAGAAACCGGACCAGCCGGTTCAGCGTAAGGGAAACCCCATCCTTGATATGGTTATAGTTGCCGGTGAAAATGGCAATTCTTAATTCAGTCATTAAAACGGTGAGATCCGGGCGCCTGTATCGCTTTCAAGCTGACGCTATTCTTAATATATTTGTGACGGCGGCAAACCCGCCTGAAACTCGTTAAAATGCACAACATTGCCGTCGTAAAACCAGATTATCTGACATCCTGCGCAATCTCAAAATATAAGGACATTATTCACTTTTATGAAAGTATTCGTAACCGGCGGAACTGGTTTTATCGGTAGTCATCTTGTTGACGCACTTACTTCCCGCGATGATACCGAAGTCCGTTGTCTGGTGAGAAGTAACGAGAAATGGCTGAAGGGGCGCAACTACGAGAGAGTAAGCGGTGATCTGCACGATTTACCGGCTCTGCGCGAGGCTTTGAAGGATGTGGATGTTCTGTTTCATATTGCCGCCATTGTAATGGCTCCGGATAAAAATACGTTCCACAGAGTTAATGTTGAGGCAACCGAAAACCTGATACGCTGCGCACAGCGTGCCGGAGTAAAAAAAATCGTACTCCTCTCCTCCCTTGCCGCCGCCGGGCCAAGCTATCAAAGTCCGGTTACTGAATCTGATCCGATGATGCCTGTAAGCATGTACGGCGAGTCGAAAAAGGAAATGGAAGAAATGGTGCATCAGTTGGCGCGTCCGGAAGATTCGATAACGATGCTGCGTCCGCCTGCTGTGTATGGTCCACGCGAGGAGCAGATTTATTCGTTTTTCCAGATAGCCAGCAAAGGATTCTGCCCGATCGTGAAGGATAAAAAAGAGATCCGGCTTTCGATGGTTCACGTGAGTGACGTCATTCAGGGGCTTTTACTGGCGATGGATGATCACAGAAAAGGCGTTCATACCTATTTTGTGTCGAGCGAAGAGCTTTACACGTGGGATGAAATCCGGGATTGTACCTCAAAAGCGCTGGGCAAAAAGCTGCGAACCATCAAAATTCCGGCCGGACTCGTAAAAAGGCTTGGTGCAATTAGCGAGGGCGTTTCGTCGTTGTTCGGTAAATATCCCGTACTTAATAAGGATAAAGCCCGGGAGATGACGCTTCAGTGGACCTGTTCGGTGGATAACATTCGGAAAGATCTCGGATACCGCCAAAAGGTTTCGCTTCAGGAAGGAATTAATGATACCATTCAGTGGTATAAAAAACACAACTGGTTGTAATGAGCTTACATATGAAATTGAAAACGATACTGTCTGCCCTGTTTTTTGCCGTGCTTTTTTCCGGGCTGCTTTTTCCCGCCAAATCCGGTGCGGAAATCTCGCTGAATGAAGAAGATGCTGTTCAGATCGTGCGGGACTTTTCCAGCCTGATGAACATCCCCGATATCACCGCGCTGGCAGCCAGTGATACGCATATTTACGCCCTTTCCGAATCAGACGGACTGGTTGTGTTCCGCGTACATGCCGACAGCCTGCAGTGGCTTTACAGCTCGGAAGGAATGCAGCGCAGAGGAAACCGCCTTACCGCCGACGTTCGCTTCGCCTATCTCGCCGGCGATGACAACCGACTGACGATTGTGGAGCCAACCTCCGTGCTTGGCGTCTATTCTTCAACACAGCTTCCCGCAAAGCCGCTGCATTTTGCCCGGAATGGTGATAATCTCTATCTGGCGATGGAGAAAAACGGATTGTTTCGCCTCTCGCTTTCATCGCCCGAATCCGTTGATTCAGATCCCGAAGAAGTTGCCTCCGACCGTTTGGGCAACCGCCAGGTTACCGGCCTGACGATTTACGAAGATCAGATGCTGGTGCTTACCCGAAATGGCGATTTGCTTCAGTTTGATCTTTCAGATGACGAGCCGCGTTATCAGAGAAGTTTCTCCTTTAACACACAGACGAACTTTTTGGCGCTCGTTGACGGAAGCCCTGTAATTGGAACCGCAAACGGCCAGGTAAACGAAATTACCAGCAGCGGCGATCTCCGAAATCTGTTCCGCGTACCGGGCAGTCTGGATAAGCTGGTAAAGTGGGAAGGCCACTTTTTCGCCCGCACAGACGAGGGCCGCATCATTACGTATTCCGGGGATTCGGGCACGCAAACGCACCGCGATGATCCCGAAGCCGGAAATCTGCTCGCCATGTCGCGCAGCCAGCTCTGGATGACCGAATTCAGTCAGGTTGCCCGTATGCAGATTTCCCGCGCAACACGTCAGGCTCCTGCAGCTTCCGGTGAAACGCCATCGGGCCGCCTCAGCCTGAAAAACATTGATAATCAGGTTATTTCCTATCCGCGGCCGCTTCTTCTTCCGCTGCTTTTTGAAGAACCGTTTCCGGTTGATAAAGTTTCGTTTCAGATTCAGTCGAGTAACCCGAATGCCAGAATTCAGGATAACGGATTTTTCTGGCGTCCCGGCTCGCGCGATATTGGCGTAACGCGTTTTACGATTATCGCGACATCGGCTGACGGACAATCCTCGAGCCAGTCGTTTTCTGTTGAGGTGCGCCCGTTTAACGCACCGCCCCGATTTAATCCGGTTCGGCCACTTTCCATTCCGGTTGGTGAGGAGTTTGAGCTCCCGGTTCGTGCAACCGATCCCGACGGAACCGATCCCGACCTGATTCGCTACATCGGCGTTAACTTGCCTGACGGAGCCACGATTGACGAGCGTTCCGGAATGCTCAAATGGGTTCCGCAGCGCAGGCAAACCGGCGAACATGAGTTTCAGGTGATTGCAACCGATCAGTTCGGAGCGGCCGCCTCACTCACTATTAAAATTAATGTGCTGGAACTTACGCGCGGAAACTGAGACAGGCTTGAGTTCTACCGAAATCAACGAGTTAAAATCCGCTTTCACCAAACCTCTGGGCAAATGGTACGATCAGAATAAACGGGATCTGCCCTGGCGCCGCACGGATGATCCTTATCTGATCTGGGTTTCCGAAATCATGCTCCAGCAAACCCGCGTTGATCAGGCCACGCCCTATTATCTCCGGTTTATTGAGCGGTTTCCTGATGTGAAATCACTTGCTGAAGCCGACCGGCAGGACGTGCTGCGGCTCTGGGAAGGACTCGGCTACTATTCCCGCGCCCGGAATTTGCAGGATGCGGCGCGCCAGATCATGGAACAATTAGACGGCGTTTTTCCGGATAACTATGATGAAATCCGCTCACTGAAAGGTATCGGCCCTTACACCGCGGCTGCGGTTGGGAGCATTGCCTTTGGATTGAATTACCCTGTAGTGGATGGCAACGTAATCCGCGTGCTGAGCAGATGGTTCGGGATTACGGAGGATGTCGACAAATCTGCCGTGAAAAAGGAAATTGAAAGTCACGCCGGCCTTTTGCTGGATGAAGAAAATCCCGGCGATTTTAATCAGGCACTGATGGAAATTGGCGCTACGGTTTGCAGTCCGCGTAATCCTGATTGTGAAAACTGTCCGGTAAACGATGGCTGCATGGCGTACAAAACGGCTCAGACGGAAACCATCCCCTATAAAGCACTGAAAAAGAAAGTGCCGCACCATATTATCGCCGTTGGAATTTGTGTGGATGAAAAATCCGGCAAAGTGCTGATCGCGAAGCGGCCGGAAGATAAAATGCTTGGGGGATTGTGGGAATTTCCCGGCGGCAAAGCCAAAACCGGAGAAACGCCTGAAGATACGCTCCACCGCGAACTGGACGAAGAACTTGGTGTGAAGATCTCTATCCTTGGAAAACTGATGTCGCTGAATCACGCCTATTCACACTTTAAGATTACGATGCACGCCTACATGTGCGTCATCACCGATGGAAAACCGGAGCCAAAAGCGAGCCGGGAGCTGAAGTGGGTTTCGCGGGATGAACTCGAAAACTATCCGTTTCCCAAAGCAAACAGGCGCCTCACTGAAAAGCTGGTGTCCGGAGAAAACATCCCCCTGACAAAAACCCTCTTCGATAACAGCTGATGGCGCGCAGTAAACCCGGAAGAACATCAAGGCACAAAACGGTTGCGCTGAAGCGGATACCTGAATTCGGACCGTGGTTTGATGAGATCATTCGGAAGGTTGAGGTTCCCTCCTACATCGATCACGATCCGATCTGTTTTATGCACATGTACAGCGGAAAACAGGACCGGCTTCTGGCGGGTTTTCTGGCCGCGATCATGGCATGGGGGCGCCGCGATATTGTGATCAGCAAAGTTGGCGAACTGATGGAGCGCATGAATCATCAGCCAGAGAAGTTCATCCGGAATTATTCGCCGGATCAAAGCAGCGCATTCGACGGTTTTAAGCACCGCACATTTACCGCCGCCGATGTGGATTATCTGGTAACCATCCTCTCCAAAATTCTTCACGAATATCACGACTTCGAAAACTTCTGGGCGGATGTGCGAAAGCAGTCGATAGCCGAAAATCGGGAGCTGATTGCGGTATTTCACGAGCGTTTTTTTAATGTAGCGGAAGGTCCGTGGCGAACGCGGAAGCACATCGCCGACAGTGAGAAAAACAGCTCCTGCAAGCGACTGTATCTCTATCTGAGATGGGCTGTGCGAAAAAACAGCGTGGTAGATACCGGACTGATGAACTTCATGCCGCAGTCCGAGCTGATGATCCCGCTGGATGTTCACGTGGCGCGTCAGGCGCGTATTTTAGGACTGCTCGGACGTAAACAAAACGACTGGAAAGCAGTAACGGAACTCACCAGAAAACTCCGGATTCTTGATCCGGATGATCCCGGAAAGTATGACTACGCGTTGTTCGGAATCGGCGTGCTGAATCTGGAAGTGCCTGAAAATTTTATCGTCAATAAGCGAATAAAGTAGCGTTCTTTTGTGTTGATATGACGCAAACCTGTCAGGTTTTTACGTTGTCTCATCCTGAACTTATCCAATAAAAACATCAAAAATAGACGCGATAGAGAAGCTTCACATTTCGGCCCGGCTCCGGCATGATCTCTTTGATTCTGGAAAGATGATTTCTGTACTCAGTATCAGCCAGATTTTCGAGATTCAGCGTAAATGTGTGCAAAGCCCGGCCTCGTGAAATGTGATACTGGGCATAGAGATCAAAAAGCGCGTAGCCGTCGGTTGGGGATTCAAACGTATCGGTGCGGTTTTGCTTTGCTGCAAACCGGGTGTGGCCACCAATTCTGAGCATTCCGGAGCTCCACTCAAGTCCGGCGCGGCCGGTAAGCGGCGGCATCATCGGAACCGCGTTTCCTTCGTTTTTACCGGTGGCAATGAATGGGAATGATTCTCCGTCCTCAACAAAATCACCTCTCACATAGCTGAGCGATCCAAACTGGGTGAATGACGAAGACAACCGATAGCGGTAGTTCATTTCAACCCCGGTCATGAGAACGCGCTCTTCGTTCATCACGAATTTATTCAGATCATCGCGGCGCGTGGCGCGTTCGTTAGTATCTCTCGGAAAAATGTAGTTGTCCATCTGATTTCTGAAAAGCGCCACATAAAAATCGAATCTATTGGAATCGATACGGTAAAACAGCTCTGCTCCAAATCCACTTTCAGCGCTCAGGTCGGGATTTCCTTTCTCGAATGAGAAATTGGCCAGGTGCGGTCCTTCGGCGAAAAGCTCTTCGATGCCTGGAGCGCGAAAAGAGCGCATCAATGTAGCGCCGACTTTCATATCATTATTAAGCGACCAGGCGCCTCTGACCGATCCGGAAAACCCTCCGAAGGATCGCTCGCGAATATTGCCAATCAGAATCGAAGTTCGCTCTGTTTCGGGAGAAACAACACGATAATCATAGCGCAATGCCATCTGAAGATTCAGCCGGTTGAAATCTGCTTCCTGATAGGTAAAAATGGCTGCGGCCTGCTCTATGGTTGCCGGAGTGAATGAAAATCCGCCCGATGCGTAGTCGCGGTTTTCGGCCCATATTCCGGCGACGCCTTTATCAAAAAAGAGCCAGTCGCGATGGTGCACGTGCGCCCGGAGGTTAGTGGTCAGCACACCAAATTCTGAGCCGACAATCCGCTCATCAGGGCGCGACTCAGGCCTTTCCAGCTCAACGTGTTTGTAGTACGAATATGTACCGCCCAGATCAATCCGGCGAATGAACGAATCCGAGATATTAATTCGGCTGCGCCCTTCCAGATAGCGTCGAAACATCTCGATATCCACGCCATTGGGGTGCGCATCGGCAATGCCAAGGCCCCCGGGAACGCCGTATTTGGTGTCCATGATGTTTCCGGAAAAGCCGACCATGCCCCAGTCCTGAACGAGGCTCAGTCCGAGGCTTCCGTTATAGGTGGTAATTTCTGTGTTGCTGAGCCTGCCTTCAGGTGTCTGCACATCGCTGGCGTTGCGGATACTCGCATCAGCACGGAAATTAATATCGCCGGCTACGGGACCATACGCTCTTAATCCCCCGGATAATCCTGTATTTACCGATTCACCCTGAAATGCCGCGCTGGAATGAATATGATCGTAGCCCTGCATCGGAATCTGCCCTCTTATCACGTTGATTACGCCACCCATCGTATTGGAGCCGTGAAGCAGCGCCGAAGGGCCGCGAATCAGCTCGATATGCTCGGCGGTCATTGGCTCGATGGCAAGCGCGTGATCGGACGATGTTGCGGATAAATCTCCGGTTCGGCCGCCATCTTCCAGAATCAGCAGGCGGTCACCGCCGAGGCCGCGTAAAACGGGACGCGCAGGTGCCGGCCCCATACTTCGCTGGGCGAGACCAGGCTCGTCGTCGAGCGTTTCTGCGATCGTTCTTCCCAGCTGCTGGCGCAGGCTTCTTCCTGTAATCACCCGCTCAACCTGCGTGGTCAGATCATCCCGGATGTATTCATCGGTAACTTCCACTTCCCGAGCTCTAAACTGCGTAGTCCGAAGCTCCACATTTACCCTGGTTGTATCCCCGCCCTGAACTGAAACTCGAACTGACTTGGGCTGATACGCCAGATGCTGCACTCTGAAGCGATAAGTGCCCTGAGGAATACTCCGGAACCTGAATCCACCGTCCTCGTGCGATATTGCGCCCTGCTCGAGTTCTTCGATGTAAATCGTCGCGTTGGAGATGGGCTCGCCCGTGTTGGCGTCGAAAATCGTGCCAATCACCGTTCCGCTTTGCTGCTCACCGGATTCACCGGAAGCAAAAATTGCAGCACTACCAGTCCATGTGAGTATGGCAAATAGTGCAACGGTAAATTTCAGAACTCTAATTATCGGCACGATATAAATCGGATTAATTTTGGCTCAAATGTGAGGAATTATCCTCTCACAAAAAAGCACCGGAAAATTTTTTAACAAACTCTGTTACACAGATATGCCCCGAATGCCAAAGCACACGGGGCATATCCCGGAGAATAGCCTGTCTGATAAAATTAGTCGAGATCAACTCTCAATTGAAACGGTACAGGCACCAGATCATCATGATCGAGATGAAAAAGTCTGATCCTGAAATCTGTTTCGCCTGACTGCAGCGCCTGAAGCCTGAATGTCCAGGTGCTTTCGAACATATCGTAATCAACCGCAACGGGCCTTTCATCAGCTGGGATTTGGTTATTACGATCACCGGGGATGAGAATATCGAACTCGAGATTGTAATCACCGGGTTGTCCGGAATCGCCGCCGGCTTCCTCGCCAAATTCGGCAAGATTAAATACGTTCTGATTTTCATCGATCCAGCGGATAGTGATCAGATCAGAAATGCCATCCGTCAGATTCCCTTCATGGAATACGATTGTATTTCCATCCGTGAAGTCCTCAAAGTTGCCATCGGGATCGATCGTGTACTGCCGCTGGAAGTAGCGCAGTAAAATATCGCCATCTATCTCAAGCTGATATCCGATCGCGGCCGCATGATCGCTGGTTTCAGTGCTGGCCGGATTATCCTCACAAGCCTGTAAAAACAGGCCTGTGAAGACGATCAACATGAATAATGAAATGCTGTTTGAGAAAATCTTCTTGAAAATCATACTAAACTAACAGGTGGTTTATCTTCTGCGTTCGAAACGATTATGCGGATACGCACCATTTTCGTCAGCAAGTTCGTATTCATCAGCAATAACGGTAAATGCTGATGAGGCAGAAAATACGCGTTCTTCAGCTACCGAACACTCACGAATCTGATCCTGACGATGATTCTCACCATCGACATTCACGAGCTGGCGGTCGCCGTCACAGCGGTCGAGGTGGAAAATTAGACCGGTCTGGCCAACATAGTCAGCGCGGATATGGAAACCCCAGGAGCCGTCGCTGCCGTGCTGCTCGTTATTGGCTGAGCGGTTTGCTACCGGATCTGTCCACTCCCAGTTGAGGCGATACATGCCTTCCGGATTGATATCTCCATCAACTCTTTCTTCAGGCAAATTAAGTATGTTTCCATCTGAATCCATAAAGCGAATTTGCAGGGATGGTGTAAAATAACGGCGCCCGCCAATTTCTTCTTC
>PXAI01000369.1 GCA_003567135.1 Balneolia bacterium
CCCGGAGATTTTTGTGGAATCCTGTGCGTGTGCTGCGTTTGAAAACAGCATAAAAGCCGGGATGAGCAGTAAAACCGCACAAAAGTTTTTTGCGGATTGTAATGTGTAGCAGAAGTTTATCATTCAGAATCTAATTTGGATTGTACCATTTTGGTAACAAGCTGCGGATTAGCTTTACCTTTGGATTGTTTCATTACCTGACCGACAAAAAAGCCCATCAGGCCTTTTTTCCCTTCACGGTATCGTGCCGATTCGTCAGGATTGTCGGCAATCACCTGTTCAACGAGCGGTTCAAGGAATCCGGTATCTGAAACCTGTAATAAATTTTTCTCTTTGGCGATGTCAGAGGCAGATTTATCCGACTCAAGCATTTCATTGAAAATGGTCTGCATCGCCGATGAGCTGATTTTATCTCCTTCCCGGAGCGAGACCAGCTCATGAAGACGCTCGGGACTTATCCTGAATTCCTCAATGCCTATATTTTCCTCATTTAAAACACGGCGTACTTCGGTGATTACAATGTTTGAAACCGCTTTTGGATTATCGATTCCGTTCAGTGCGTTTTCAAAGAAATCGGCCAGGTATTTGTTTTCTGTGAGGATTTGGGCATCCTTTTCAGGTAGTTTGTACTCGTTTACAAAACGATCTTTGCGGACATCCGGCATTTCGGGAAGGCTCGCCTCGATATCCTTCAAAAATTCTTCGGTAATGATGACCGGCGGCAGATCGGGATCGGGGAAATAGCGGTAATCGTGCGCCTCTTCCTTGGAGCGCATCTGACGCGTTTCCATTCGGTTGGCATCCCAGAGCCGCGTTTGCTGTACGACAGTTCCGCCATTTTCCACCAGCTGAATCTGGCGCTCAATTTCGTACTGAATGGCGCGCTCTACGTTCCGGAACGAGTTCATGTTTTTGAGCTCCGTCCGGGTTCCAAGTTTGGTTTCCCCTTTCGGACGAATCGAAACGTTGGCATCGCACCGAAGGCTTCCCTCCTCCATGTTACCGTCGCAAATCTCCAGATACTGAACAATCTGCCGGATTCTGACCATGTAGGCTGATGCTTCCTGAGGCGTTCTGATGTCCGGCTCGGATACTATCTCAATAAGCGGCGTTCCGGACCGGTTCAGGTCGATCAGCGTGTTGTGCGGATCCTGATCGTGAATACTTTTGCCGGCGTCTTCCTCCATGTGAATCCGCGTAAGATTTACGCGTTTCGTGGTTCCATCTTCAAGCCTGATATCGAGATGTCCGCCGTAGCAAATGGGCGTATCAAACTGTGATATCTGATATCCTTTCGGCATATCAGGGTAAAAATAATTCTTGCGGGCAAAAATGGATTTACGTGCGATGTTACAATTCGTAGCCAGGCCCATTTTGACGATATAACGCACCAGGTTTTCATTCAAAACCGGCAGCGTACCGGGATGGCCAAGGCAAAGTGGCGTTACGTTCGTATTCGGAGCAGCACCGTATTCAATTGATACTGGTGCAAATGCTTTGGATTTTGTAGAAAGCTGCGCGTGAACTTCCAACCCGATGACGGCCTCCCAGGCCGTATCGGTTACCGCAAGTGAAGACATGTTAATTGGTTATGCGAATTTGTTTCCTGGGATTTCCGAGTCCTAAAGTTAGCAAAGATATCACCATTATGCATCAAAAATAAAAACTTAGCGCTTTTACTCATTGCAGATAAAATCACCCTGGCTGCTGCCCTGCTTCTTAACAAACACGGCGGCGGTCAGCGGCGGAATAGTAACCATACCGTCTGAGCTGATCGCTGAGTTTCTTACTGTCTGATCAGTGCTGTTCCTGAGCATTTGATGAAGCTCCAGGCCTTCAAGTCCAGTATCAAAATTACGGGCTTCAATGTGCGAGTTTACCACAACCAGAATTCCATCATGATTCGGATCAAGAACTTCTCCGGCGCATCTTCCGTCGCTCACGCTCATAACAATCAATCCGGGAACCTGATCGGGCCCGGTGTTATGGAAAATGAGGCGCTTGCTTACTTCTTCCTGCGTGGCCAGCCTGAAAAGCGGAGAACTGTAGCGAACCTTCAGTTGCTCCATAAACAGTTCATGCGCCAGCAGCATGTGATCTTTAGTAACATCAAGACCTTCCTGCGTCAGAAACGGCTCCATCGCCTCCCAGCGGTTGCGGTTGTCCCAGCCCGGCGGAAGCCCGATGCCCCAGTTGTGCGTTTCAAGCGTAAAATCTACACGGTTGAACCAGTCGCCGGAGTCGAAGCTGTTGCGATCCAGCGATTTTGAACGAAGAATATCCGATCCCATCTGGAAAAACGGGATACCCTGACCATAGTTGATCAGCGCATTACTGATAGTGTGAACCCGGATGCGATCCTCCATACTCATATCGCGCGGGAGTTTGGGCTGCGTGTTATCCCAGTAGGTTTCGTTATCGTGCTTATCGATGTAATTCACGGCTTCCTGCGGCGACTGCGCGTAGCCTATATATTCGTTTCTGCCGGTTACGATTTCGCCGTAACGATTTTCGTATTTGTAATCAGAAAGGTTTCCGGTCATTCCAACACGGATGCGATCCGCAAAACCAAGCAGTTCAGAAAGCTGATCTTCCCGCGAACGCGTTTCATCTTCATTCGGAAAGAGATACAGTCCGCTGGTGAAACCCTGGAGGCGGCCGTTACTGGAGAAATTTCCGCTCCTAATGCCATCACGCATGCGGTCGTTAAACGTGCCAATTCCGGTACCGTACATGTTGAACTGCGTAGCCTGATCAAACATACGGTTGTCGGCTACTTCGCCGAAGTTCCAGCCTTCTCCGTACACATAAATTCCGGGTCCGTCAACGCCATGCTCTTCCGGAGTCAGTTCGGCCAGAGCGTCCATCAGGCGCTCCATTACGTAGAGCGGATGATGCCCCATCAGATCGAACCGGAAGGAGTCAATTTTGTAATGCTCGGCCCAAAGCAGGATGGAATCGATGATCAGCCTCTCCATCATATAGTGCTCAGCGGCCGTGTTATCGCAGCAGGTGGATGTTTCCATAGCGCCGGTAATAGCATCGTACCGGTGATAATATCCCGGAACGACTTTATCCAGAACTGAAGCCCGGTGATCAACAGAAGCAAACGTGTGATTATAAACCACATCCACAACAACATGAAGGCCGATCTGATGCAGCGCCTGCACCATCTGGCGCAGTTCCAGAATTCGGGCCGGACCATCGGGATCGGTAGCGTAGCTTCCTTCGGGCGCGTTGAAGTGAAACGGATCATATCCCCAGTTAAAGCCGTCTTTGGCAGCCATTCCGTTATATCTGCCCGGAGCGTAATAGGGCTTCTGAATTTCTTTCGTCACCGGATTTTCAGCAGCAAGCTGTTCGAATACCTCAACAATCGGGGTATCGCCGTGCTTTTCGCAGTGTTCAATCAGCTCATCATGATCGACCAGTTCGCAAATTCGCTCGTATGGATCCCAGAGATCAACGCGGCGATCTGTATCCTCAATTACGGTCGCGATATCGTTTACGGGCAGTAAGTGGAGATGTGTCATGCCGGCATCTGATAGTCTTTGTAAATGCGCCATCCCATCTGAGAGCGGCCTGCCAGCCTGACCATTGTAGGTGAATGCCAGATAGGTCCCGCGATGCTCCTCCGGGATCGAGCGATCCACAATACTGAAATCGCGCACGTGGGCTTCGTAAAGTGAGATATCAACCGGACGCGGCTGCGTTTTCACAAGGCGATCCCAGCCGCGTGGCTTCAGGGATGAATCATTCGCCAGATCAACAAACTGTGAGTATTCTGAATCTGTGGCAAGGCTGACAGAATAAGGATCGGTTACCAGAAACGTTTCGATCCGGTCAAGTTCGCGGTGATACACGGTTACTTCAAACGCGTAAAACTTGCGATCCCAGTCGCGGCTTCCCTGAAATTGATACACACCGTTTTCAGGAGAATCATCCACGGCAGAAACGGTTTCAAGAAGATTTTTATCCTGATCATAAAGATTCATCACAACCGAATGAGCCGTCGGAGCCCAGAGATAGGTTCCAACGCTGTTTCTCCCGTAATACGGACCAAGGGTTCCGTCGTAAGCAAAAAGCTCATCAATTAATCCGGGAAACTGTACGTGCGTCGCCTTGACCAAACGATCTCCGTTCATGGCCACGGCTATGACTTGTCCCCTGATTGCCTCATGAATATCAATGTCACCGGTATTCACAGTAAAGACAGGTTTATGGCTGATATGCCGGTATGTATCCTGTTGTGATTCAGTGAGTGAGGAGCCTTCACCAAGAACTATTCTGCTTCCGCCGGAAATGGTACCATCTTCAAACTGAAGATCAGCTTCGGGCGCGAAGATAATCGCGTAAGAGTCGGCGGTTACATCGGGATTCCAGATCAGTTTATCAGAGCTGATCCAGTGAGCTGCGGCGCCATCTGGCCCCTCAACGGGTGGCGGAGTTCTGTCGCAGGCGCTTAAAGTGGTTAATAAAGCAAGAAGGGTCGAAATCAGTATCAGATTTTTCATCATAATAATTGTAGAATGTGCACATAGCTTAAATAGAAAATAGCGATCAAATCCCCCTGTATGGCAGATAATCGCATAAAGAGCTGACCTGAGAAGTTAAGAAAATTTTTCCCATTTCTTTTTTCGTAAACCTCTTATTCAGGATGATTCTTTGTCGCCTTGAAGCCCCCTGAGGTAATTCGCCTCTATCCTGCTGACATTCTTTACCGATTTCCGTATCCAGGCGCTGTGAAGCTCTGTCCGTTCCTTCTCAGATAATTGCCATGCCCCGGACTCAAGCTCTTCCCGCATTTTATGAACGGCCTGATAGAGACAAAGCGCGGCAGAAACAGATATGTTATAGCTTTCGCTGAATCCGTACATGGGAATCTGAAGATTGTAATCGGCGTCATTTTTGGCATATTCGCTGAGTCCAAACTTTTCGGCGCCAAATACGATGGCCGTTTTTTGGTTTAACGGGAGATCATTGAGGCTGATCGTCTTTTTAACTTCATGCGGAGATGTTGCCGCAATGCTGTACCCTGATTCGCGCAGCTGCTGATAACAACGTTTTGTATTCTGCTCTCCCTCTTCCCGGTAGCGATGAAGCGTAAGCCAGCGATGTGCGTTTTTAGTTACGCCGCTGCTGATATCAAGCGGATTATAGTTTTCAATGGTGTGAATATCCTGAATGCCCAGTGCGTCGCAGCTTCTCAGAACAGCACTGCCGTTATGCGGCTGATAGATATCCTCGAGCACAACGGTAATGTAACGCGTGCGAGATTCCAGAACGTGCCGGATGCGTTCTTTGCGCTCATCCGTTACAAACTGTTCAAGAAAAGCGGTCAGATCACTTTGATGCGGGTCGGAATCCGGCATAGCAATTTAAGCCGGATTATTCGTCGGTAAGCTTAAAGCCCTGCTTACGGATAGTTTTGAAGTACGCCTTACTGGTATAAGGGCGGATTTTTTTGCGGATGTAACTCAGGTACACGTTGATGTAATTGGTTCTGGTATCAAACCCAATCTCCCAGACGTTTTCCGCCAGTTCAGAAATACTGATGATTTTACCCTGATTTTGCAGGAAGTAGGTCATCAGATCAAATTCGTTGTTTGTAAGCTCAACTTCGTTGTCGTTCACGTAGAATTTGCGCTTAAGCAGATTGATTTCGAGTTCACCGCAGCTGAGTACTTCTCTCGACTTATTTTTGTGATATCTGCGGGTCAGTGCCTCAACGCGGGCGGTTAATTCTTCGTTATCGAACGGTTTTGTGAGGTAATCATCTGCACCAAAATCGAGACCGCTTACTTTCACATTCACTGCATCATAGGCAGAAAGAATCAGCATTGGGGTATCTACCTGCTTTTCACGCAGCGAGCGACATACTTCGAGGCCATCTTTATCAGGCAGGCCAAGATCAAGAATAATACAGTCGTACTTCCCTTTTGTAGCTAATTCTTCCCCGAGAGAACCAGTGGTGACGAGATCTACTTCATACTCTTTTTTTTCCAGAACTTTCTCGACCAGTGATCCGATCACCTTGTCATCTTCAATTACTAATATTCGCATTTTAGAATAATATTAGGGTTATCAAATGGGAATCTACATTTACTCATCTTGCATTTTACCAACATGCGTAAATGTAACCATTTATTTTGAAAAGTATAGAAATTAATATAAAATTAATTTAATTAAGATTCCAGGCAGCTCATAATTCAGGATTATCAGTATCCCGCCTTCTTAAGCCAGTTTAAAGCATATTCCTGCATACCCGACGTCATTTTGTGTCCGGTTTTCCAGGTCTTCATTTCAGCGTTAATTTTATTAGCCTGTAAATCACTGATGGACTTTTGCTGACTTTCAGCGCTAACCTGATCATCTTCAGTTCCATGTAGTGCAAGCGTATTAATATGTTTGCCGTATTTGAATTTGCTTTTCAAAGACTCAGTCTTGATCCGGCCGCCGATAACGATCAGTTCATTTGTGTGCTTCCATCTTGAAAAAGCAAAATGGCCGGCCTGATAACCACCCATTGAGTACCCTATAACGCACAACCTGCTCACTTTAATATATTGAAGCAGATGGTCTATCACTCCCTGGATAAATTCGGACGTATATTCGAGATTCTTAAGGAATGCGCCCTGTTTACCGTTGTACAAATACCACGCAAATCCCCATTTGGCGCGATGCTTAACATGGCCGATGGCGGCATATGGCCCCTGAATATAAAGATGATGCGCGTCGAGTTTATGGAAAGCTTTGGTCTGCTTCTCGAACATTTCAATGTTCTGATTGTAACCGTGCAAATAAACGATCAGCGGCTTTTCCTTTCTTTCCCCGGTATGAAAAAGTTTGTAGGGAACTTCAATTTTAAATGTCGTTTTTCCTGAAGATAATACTTCCATAAACAGTCTTTAGATGTTCACAAGAGTGACGTGCCGAATTCTTAAAATATTTTTATAACACTCTTGCCCTGGTTTCAGTAACTCAGAATATCGCGTTTTTTTCTGACATCTCAGGCGTTCTTTCTAAGATTTTTTTTGCGTCAAAATCAACGGTTTCTGCAAGCTGTTCTTCAAGGATTCCCGCCCAGGTGCGAAGGTATAAAACCACGTCTTCCTTTTTCCGGTGATCAATTTCCACTCTCCTTTCAAGCTCAATGTTTTTGAGGACACGTTGATCAGAAAGCCGCTCCAGGTGAATCAGGTCCTGACGGGTAAGGCCGAGATCCAGCATAGTTTCGATGATATGATCCATAGTAAGCCCGGTTCCGGTACAGTGCTCCACAGTTTGATGTGCCCAGTCTCCGGCTTTCTCAAGTGCTTTTCTGTGGATTTCAGCCGGATCAAGGTTTGTAACTGTTTGCGCCAGATGACCGCAGTTGCATCGGCCCATGTGAGTCCAGTTGTAGACAGCTCCGGCTTCGAGCTTTCTGGCTGTTTCTCTAAGCGCGTTAACAAGTCGTAAATTGGGTCGGGTTTGCATAGAAATGATAGTTTGTCTTCGTTCAGTTCACATTTCAATAACTACACTTTACTACAATACGTTTCAGTTTAGCCAATTATTTTGTGTGTCAGAAGGCAATGAATCATCCGAAAACAAAAAAAGCACCCGGATTACTCCGGATGCTTTTTCAAAAAGAACTTTTTTTAGCCTACGCTTTCTTTGGCTCAGCTGATTTTGAGCGTGATACAAGCATGATAATCAGTATCACAATAACCAGGCCAAGAACGCCGGCTACAATTAACCAGCTTGATGACACAGGCTGACTTTCCACATTCCACTGACTCAGCTTGCGGTCAATCGCCGCGAAGTTTTCGTATGTGAGAATACGGCTTTCGGTCATGAATTCCTGCCATTCGGCTTTAACATCGTTATTCCAGATATTCGAGAACTGCTCGTAACGCGCGAGCTCTTCTTCGCTGCCACCCTGTTCTGCGGCACGGGCAATTGCGTTATCCAGATAGCGGTTCAGCGCCTGGTAAAAAGATGACGCGCTGCTGAATGAATCCAGCTCGATATTACGCGCGTTAAATGAAGAATTCAGTGATCTCCACATCGCTTCGTCAATGCGGCTGTTCCAGCGTTCCATACCGGCATTGATTTCGGTGATTTTATCCGATCTGCGCTCAGATGGCTCGTAAATATTAGCAAGCTTAGTACCGAGCTTTTCCCATGAAGAGTTAAAGCGGGCGAAGCTGGCGCGCATTTTCAGATAATCAGCGCTGGAGAGCTGTGAGTGCGTCTCAATAAATGAGATGTTGTTCTCAACTACAGAGTTAATGTGGCCAAGTACGTTGTCGCGATCGGCGCTGAGCGTAAATTCTCTGCGCTCACTTGCAGGAAGTGAATCCAGGTCGAGCCTGTCGTAGGCAACATAAAGTGAATCAACGAGGCCGAGAATGAATTCATCGCGTTCGTTCAGCTGTGAACGAAGATTTCTGATCGTGGCAACGTTAGCGTTGTTACGGCGCGTAAGTTCTTCGAGCGTGTTGCGAAGTGAATCGCTTTGCTCGGAAGCATACCTGATCTGCTGATTCAGGTCGCTTATCTGAGAATTAAGGCCGTCAATTTCTGACGACTGCTGTTCAGAACGCGCAAGGTGATTTCTCGTTGCTGACGTCAGATCCCGCAAATTGCTCACCTGAGCGTTGAACTGCTCGGGATGGATAAAGCGGTTAATCAGCGTGGAATGATCCTGAAACTGACGCTCGAATGACTGAATACGCTCCTGAAGTGCCTCAGCTTCGCTTGAAGACTGAAGATCCTTGATCGCATTAAGTATGTTGTTGTATTCTGTCTGGTAATTACGCACGGTCTGATAATCAGACTGCGCAAAAACGGGTGATGTTCCCAGAAGCAGGATAAGAACCCACAGCACTGAGAATTTTCCGGAAATAAGTGTCTTCATAATATTATCTGGTTCTTAAAGCGATTGATTTTAATTTCTGATTCCGTCTTTGCGAAGATTCCATGATCTGTCGCCATCAACAAGCTGGATGTTCGGATCCCGCTGATTCAGAACCGGATTCGTAAGCCGTTCCGAAGAAATACGAATAACTTCCTTCGCACGAAGTTCATTTTCCCGTACCTCCATTACGTAAACATTGCGAAAACCACGGGCTGTTACAAAGTAGTAACCATTGTGGTTTTTAATTACCCTAACCGATGTGCCCCCGAAATCTGACCGGCTTATCCCTTCATTGTCAAGAACTTCACGAATGTTAAAGCTCAGTCCTGATCGTGCATCGCTAACATCCCCGTTTGAGTTGGCTGTCATTACAGTTTCAACAGGTTGTGCAAAGTTAACATTGGTAACTTTTACTGATGAACCGCACGCAGTAACGACGAATATCAAAGCAACAGCTGCAATTTTTTTGATCATCATTTGAGTATTCATTTATTGGTTATCCTGATTTGCCTTTTTTTGACCTTATGTAAAAACGTTGTTATATGAGCGTATCATACGAAAATACAACGTACAATATAGCTATTATTATTCGCCGATTTAAATTTTACTCAAAAAAGTAACCTTTTCCGGCTTCGTTATTTAAAGCTGTTTTAAAAGCTGAGAAGCGCTTCATACTGAGCATCTTTTTTCAGAGAGTTTTTACCCCTCAGCCCTTCCAGTTCGATAATGAACGAGTAGCCCACAACGGTTCCGCCCAGCTTTTCCACAAGCTCCGTTGCAGCAGCAGCCGTTCCGCCCGTAGCGATCAGGTCATCATGGATCAAAACCCTGTTTCCTTTAATGATTGAGTCGGTGTGGATTTCAACTGAATCCTCGCCGTACTCAAGCTGATAGGATGCGCTGAGCGTTTTTGCAGGAAGTTTGTTCGGTTTACGGATGGGCACAAATCCCGCATTAAGCTGCATAGCCATAGCCGGACCAAACAGAAAACCCCTGGATTCCAGGCCGACAATCAAATCTATTTTCTGGCCGGCAAACGGCTCCACCAGTAGCCTGCGCGACATACTCAGCGTTTGCGCATCACGAAGCAGCGGCGTAATATCCTTAAAAATTATTCCCGGCTTTGGAAAATCAGGAACATCGCGGATGGTATCTGAAATGTGTTCAATAATTTTACTGCGAAAATCACTCATGGTGTGGTAATCTGCGTTTTGGGTTGACTAAAGCGGCCTAATAATACGTATTTTAGTTTCTTAATTGAAACGCATCCAAAGGAATGGATGCCGAAAGTGATCAAAAAAACGCAATCTTTATCAATAACGTATTCCCATTGAACTTTTTTGAAAAACACAGCCGGTTTATGCGTCAGGCGCTGATGGAGGCCGAAAAGGCGCTGCTTCATGATGATGTGCCGGTTGGTGCCGTTATCGTGCATAACAATCAGATTATCGGGCGCGGACACAACCAGGTTGAGCAGCTAAAAGATCCGACTGCCCATGCAGAAGTAATTGCAGTAACCGCAGCCTGTGAAACCATAAACGATAAATTCCTGACTGACTGCACCCTTTACGTAACGCTGGAGCCCTGCCCGATGTGCGCCGGAGCTTTGGTATGGTCTAGAGTCAGCAAAATGGTTATTGGTTCGCTGGATGCCAAGGCGGGCGCGTGTGGCAGCGTATTCAATATTGCGTCAAACGACAAGCTGAATCACAAAATCGAAATCCTGCACAGCGTTCTTGAGGATGAATGCTCGGAATTGTTACGCCGTTTTTTCCGGGCGAGACGATAGAAACTCCGGTTTGAAGCTTTGGGGGACTCTGTCTTTATCGCAACTGTTTAATAGTTTTAGGCTTGGAGGAAAAATTTAAAAAGTTTGTAAGGATTTCGTTTGGGACTGATTGTACGTTAAACTTTCCAAAAGTTCAAAACTTTTGGAGAGTTTACCGCCGCGAAAACAGCTGATCGCACGCCACCAATCCCCGCTTCCCGAATCTACAACTTATCAACTTAAATACAGCTGGTGCTCCCTGATATAATCAAACACATCTCCTGAAATCATTTCCGGCTTCTTCCCTCTTTTCAGCTCTTCCCGGAGTTCAGTAGATGAAATATCGACCGGATCATGTTCCACAAACTCAGCTCTAAGGAGGATTTTTCCCGAAACCCTGCTTCGGTCAAATCCCGGCCTTTGTGCTACCATAAGCCCCGTTTTCTCAAGCAGCTGATCTGATTTATACCAGGATGAAATCGTCTCAAGTGAATCTGATCCTATGCAAAGAAAAAAGTCGTCTTCAGGATAG